>RZYD01000006.1 GCA_009930445.1 Bacteroidia bacterium
ACGTTCACTTCTGTCGGAGGTTTCGGGGAAGGCACCAATGTGGAATACTACCGCTATGTATGGGATCGTCATGCCACCCACAGCTGGAACGGTGTTGAAGAGGTCTGGAATACCAACGACCTTACAGTAACATCAACTGACGGCGACAATTGGTACCTCCACGTAAAAGGTTACAACGGCGATAATATTGCCAACGGAACACTCGACCTGGGACCTTTTTATTACGACGGTATTGCTCCCTATCCGGTAGCCGTATTTAACGGACTAACCGACGACAATAACAATAACAGCGTAATTCTCACATGGGTCGACGACTCTCAGGAGGCCAATTTCGAATACTACGAAATTTTCGCCGCAACATTTGGCAATTATCCGACCTATGCCGGAGGTTCAGAAAAAACAGCTCCTGCAGATCATGCATCTGCTGTATCATCTGCCGACTGGAGTTTTATTGGTACTACCACTGATCTTACCTACACCCACACTCCTGAAACCCGCGATTATTACTATTATGTGGTATTTGCAAAAGACCTTGCCGGTAATTATAGTGTGGTATCAGACAGAGCTGAATGCCTCTCCTACTGGCTGGGTGATGTTAATGCAACGCCCGATGGTTTAGTAAATTCTGATGATATCAGTTTGCTAGGAGCCGCTTGGGGGGGTGCGATCACTACCTATCCGAACATAAACGTTGGACCTACGGTTGATTATGCCCGGGATAGCCGTCCAACGCCTGATGAGGCGATCGACTTTGAAGACCTTATGATCTTCTCCATGAACTATGGTAACACCTCCTACAGCAAAGGCACAACACTTCCGGAAAGTGTCGATCCGGTATACCTGAGTATGCACCGCGAAATAGCAGAAGGTTGCCTGCAGGTTTCTATTCACCTCATCGGCAACGAAAGTCTGGTACATGGCCTCAATATTAAACTCACTCTTGGCGACGGACTGAACGTTAAAACCGTCAACAAAGGCGATGTATGGACCGACATGGACTTCTTTATGTATACCAGTGAAAACCAGGTACTGGAAATTACCGGAGCCACCTTGGGAACTGGAACCTCCATTGCCGGTGACGGGAGTATTGCTAATCTTGTCTTCGAAATGAACGGTGACAATACCACAACCGAATACCTCGAAGTAGTAGCGCGTGATAACGAAAATCGTAACATTGCTATCATTCTTAATCCCATCACCGGAACAGGAAGCATCGATCAGGCAAATGCGCTGGGATTAACTGCTGCGCCCAATCCATTTACGGCCTATACCCAAATTGCATTTAACAATGAAAACAGGCAACGGGTAACACTGGCCGTGTATAACCTTAACGGACAGGTTATTACAACCCTTTGCAAGGATATGCTGGACAAAGGAAACCATACTTTCTACTGGAATGGTACCGATTTTAAAGGAAGCAGGCTGCCAAACGGCATCTACCTCATTCGCTTGACCGCCGGTACGCAGTCGGCCTTTACCAAAGCAATTCTTACAGATTAATTTTAAAAAAGGGATTCTGTTACCCCATGTGGGTAGCAGAATCCTGTTTATCTATCCTCAAAAAAAATAGTTACTCATGAAAAGATATTGGATTACCGGTTGGTTACTAACACTCTTTCTGCCCTTCTGTTCCCTTGCCACCGATGTTTCGGTCATTCCTGCTTTCGATGTTATCCAGGGTGGCCAGACGGTAGTGTATGATATCAACATCAGCGATGTGAATGCCCTGGAAGGCTTTACCCTCAAGATCACATACAACAGCGACGATTTTGAAAATATCTCAGCCACCCCGGGGACTTTTCTCTCACCCGACCCCAACGACCTGCAATTTATTACGGACAACAGCGTGCCGGGCGTGATAGATATCTCCTGTACCCTGCTCACCGGCCAGTCAGGCGCATCGGGAAATGGAACCCTGTTGCATCTTCACCTAACGGCAAAAATGGTCAATACAATCAGCGGCTCCCCATTAACCCTCAGTAATGTGGTGTTACGTGATATTTTCAACCAAACCATCGCATGTACCCCTCATAACGGACTGGTGATTATCGACAGCAATGGCCCTGAAATGAACGGGAATTTGCCACTCACCGAGCCGCAAAACGCTTACTACAATGAACCCCCTGTACTGTCGGCCTCTTCTTTTGTATTTACCGACAATTATAACCTGCACAGTGTAGATTTTAAAACCGATAATAATAGTTGGCAAGAGTTGATCTCTGGTGTCACCGGAAATCTATATCCGGATCCGGCATCCAGCTGGACCCTTCCCAATTTCTATAGCATGAACGAAGGGGAACACGCCATTCATTGGCGGGCCGACGACGATGTTGAGCTGCAAAATACCTGGATCTGGATTTTTAATAAAGATATTCAGCCACCGGAAGGCATTCAGTCGATGACCTTTGCGCCTATCCTGACCGATGGATTAACCATCACCGCATCAGTGCTTACCGACAACACCCAGGGCGAGGTTTATTACGAATTCAACTGCATTACCAACAGTGCCTATGACCGGGAAAGAATTGCCAATGCAAATACCTTTACGGTTACAGGCCTCACGCCCAACACTCCGTATACTTTCCGCTACCGTGGCTCCGACGGTGTTACCAACAACGCCGCCACGCAACTGGAGAATGAATGTAACTACACCGAATGGTCGGTACCCTATTCCCGCTACACCCTCTCGCTGCCTCCTTCAGAAACTACCGTTACCTGCGACAAAAACGCAGGCCAATGGTATAACGCGCATCTTTTTACCTTTACCGCTGTAGGTGGTTTTGGCGATGGCTGTCCGGTGGCCTATTACCGCTACGCCTGGAACCGGGAATCGACCCATACCTGGGCCGGAAATGAGGCCATCTGGGACGAAAATGCAACCACTGCCACAACCCTTGCACTGACGGCGACTGAAAACGGTGATAACTGGTACCTGCATCTTCAGGGTTACAACGGCGACAACGCCGCCAACGGCACCCTGAGCATGGGCCCATTCCAGTTCGATGCCACACTCCCCTTTAATGTCAGTGCCCTGACCGCCAACACCAGTGCCAACAGTAATGAATCGGTCGACTTAACCTGGAACGATCCGGAGTCGGATGCTGCATGGATTCATATTTTCGCAAAGCCATTTGGCATTGACGGAGTGGGAACTTACCCACTGTATAACGGCACCACACCTGTTGCCCCATCCTACGAAAATGCGGTGGTTGAACATTGGACTGAACTGGCAACTGTGGCAGCCGGTACCGAAACCTATTGCCATACGCCAGCTGCCCGTAACGAATGGCATTATGTACTCTTTGTGGAAGATGCAGCCGGAAATATCAGCACGGGCAGCCCATGTACCGTGGCACTGTCGTACTGGTTGGGCGATGTTACCACCCCCGGCGACGGTAAGGTCACCACGAATGATATCGGACTACTGGCTGCCTCCTGGGGGGCCAACGGGCTCGAAGAACCGCACCTCTTCCGTAATGTCGGGCCAACGCTCGATCACTCCCGGTTTTCCCGGCCACTCCCTGATGCGTTTATCAACTTCGAAGACCTGATGATCTTCTCAATGAACTACGGTAACACCTCTTGTATTACTAAAAAGCAACACCCGCTAATGGAAACACTTCCGATTACCCTTACCCTGGACAAAAGAAACCTAAGCCATCATCACGAAATTTCTCTTCAATTATCCTCCACTTCCAATGAGTTAAAGGGAATGGAAATCAAGCTAAAGGCCGAAAAGCCCGGATTAATTTCCAACATTAATGCAGGCAGTCTGCTCTCCAAAGAAGATTTCTTTCTCTGGGAACACGAAAATGGATCCATTCTCCTCACCCTGACGAAACTGAGCACAAAATCATTTGATGAAACCGGTGAAATCGCACGATTTATCGTAGAAGGGTGCCCCGGACTGGAAATTGAAAGCATCACGGCCCGCAACCTCCGGAATGAAAATCTGGAAGTAAAAGTAAAAACGGTGGTTACCAGCGATACCCAAGAACTCGTACAAATTTGCAACTACCCCAACCCCTTCAGCGAAAGTACACGTATTGAATTTTCCACGCTCACAAGCGGAAACCTCCTGATGGAAGTCTATGACCTTTCAGGACGTAAAGTGGCAGAGCCATGGAATGACCTGATCACTAAAGGGATACATAACGTGCATTGGAATGGACATAATCTTTCAGGCCAACGTTTGCCCCGGGGAGTGTATTTCATAACCGTGCGCTTCTGCGGAAAAACAACCAATCACAAAGTCTTTATTCAACGCTAATCGTTAAACTGATGGTTATGAGAAAACAGATCCATGCTGTACTGATACTTATGCTTTTGACACTGCCGGGTACTTTGTCGATGGCACAACAGGTATTTCTAAATCCAAACCCTACACAAGTAACTGATCCGGGTATTTTTACACTATCCATTGAAGTTGATGCGGCAGTCACGGATTTCAGAGGTTATCGGTTAGTATTCAGCTATGATGAAACGGTAATGGATTTTGTGAGTGCTGAAAAGGGGTCGCTGTTCACCGGTTTTAACTCTTACTGGTGGCGCGTATTCGATGTCTCGCCCGACAGCCTGCACATCGAATGCATGATCTTTGGGGCAGGATTATCTGTCAGCGGCCCCGGATCGGTGCTTTTATTACACTTCCAAACCATAGCACAAGGTATTTCACCGCTCAACTTTACCGACTGCACCCTTTACGACGTAAACGGAGCTATTATGACAAATATTACGGCCATAGCGGGAAGTGTGAATATCGCCTATGTGCCATGGTATACTATTTCCGGAACCATCTCCGACTCAGCTACCGCAACCCCATTGGCCAATATCCCCGTAGTGGCCTCCGGAACCGCAGGCACCAAAGTTACCGATGCCACCGGAAACTACCAGTTTTCCTTGCCTCAGGGCTATGCAGGAACCTTAACGCCACAGTATGCATACCATCACTTCTCCCCGGCCACGCTCACTTTTCCCAATTTGCAGCAAGACATTACGGGCGCCAATTTCTCTGCCGCCCCCGACAAAGTAATGATTCAGGGAACCATCACCGATGGCACAGGCACACCAATAGCCGAAACCCACCTTTATATGGGAGAAACCTACGGGTGCATCCCGGTAACCGACGGAAATTTTTCGCAATCGGTTTTCTGTGGCTCCAGCGGCATACTGATGCCCGTAAAAACCGGAGTTATCTTCAATCCGGAGCAACGGCAATGGACAGATATCACCCAGAATCTGACCGCACAGAATTTCACCGGAACAGCCACTTCCCTCACTTATCCCATTTCCGGAACCATAACCGATGTAGAAACAGGAGCCGGAATCAGCAATGTGACGCTGGCATTCTCCGATGGGGGGGGTGAGGCCATCACCGATCTTACGGGTTTTTTCACCCATTCGGTTCCCTACGCATGGAGTGGAACAATAACACCCGACATCTACACA
The DNA here is from genome assembly GCA_009930445.1 of Bacteroidia bacterium. Classification (GTDB taxonomy): domain Bacteria; phylum Bacteroidota; class Bacteroidia; order Bacteroidales; family BM520; genus BM520. The sequence goes on from RZYD01000006.1 coordinate 5,449, forward strand.
CACCTTTTCACGCCCCGGAAACAGACGTTTTTTAATGTCCGTGAGCCAAAAACTCAGGTAAACTTTACGGCCATCCGGGCGTACCATATTACCGGCGAGATTATGGATGAAGCCATTCACTACCCCATCGCCGGCATGCGGATTATTTTCAGTAACAATGGCGATACAGCGATATCCAATGCCAGCGGAGCTTACGACCACAAAGTGGCCAAAGGCTGGGCTGGGAATGCCACACCCTTTTTACCCGGATATGCTGCCACACCACAAACCAGAAGCTATACGCAGGTATTTGCCGATAGCGAAGCACAATCCTACGAAGCATGGGCAGTAAATGGAAGTGTGGAATACACCGTATCGTCGGGAGAGCAGTGCATCTGGGGAGCCGTGAATACGTTCAACACCTGTTGTGCATTTGGACCAGTGGTGGTTGAACCGGAAGGAACTGCTATCCTGATGGCAGGAACGTATATTATCCTGAAACCCGGTTTTCATGCGAAAACCGGAGCCCATTTTCACACCGAAATCACACCTATTGCGCCCCCTATAAAAGTACTGGCAGGCCCGGTGGATGCACCCGATGAAACCATTGCAGCTGCGGAAACCGGAGAAATTACCGCCTATCCCAATCCCTTTTCGCACCGCCTTACCTTTCGTCTCACCCGGGTGAAAGCACATGAGGTGATCGATATTGCATTGTATAACAGCGAGGGTCATTGTGTAGCCCGACACAACGGCTATGCAGCCCACGACGGGATGCTTCTGCTCCCGCTGGTTACCCATACATTGCCCACAGGAATTTATTTTTACAGCTGCAGCTACGGAACCCAACGTACTACAGGGAAACTCATTAAAACGAATTAAAGCCCCCAAAAAATGAAAAAGAATCTTATACTCCTATTCATGCTGCTCACCGCCACGTTGGCGAATGCAGGAATTGTGTATGTCTGCCCCGACACAACACACATAAATACCCCCGGTAGCTTTACCGTGGAGATACATGCCGACGAGAACACCCTGGATTTCAGGGGATACAGAATCGTACTGGCCTATGATGCCAGCATAATGGCCTTTGAGAGTGCCGAGCGTGGCCCGTTACTCGATGGATACGGCAGCTATTGGTGGCGGGTTTTTGATGTCAGCCCCGACAGCCTGCACATCGAATGTATGGGCTTTGGCGCCGGCATCTCGGTAGATGGGCCGGGAAACATCCTGACGCTCACCTTCCAGACCCAGTCGCCGGGGACGAGTGAATTGGTGATCCGACAATTAACGGTATACGATGTGGATGGGATGCCGATGGAAGGCATGGCAACAGCCAATGGTGTAGTGGAAATTGATAGCAGCGTAGGCGGTTTGTCGGAAGCAGTGGCAGACCGGGGATTAAAAGTAAGTCCAAACCCTTTTGTCGATCGGGTGTTGCTGGAATGGAGGCAGCAGCGGCCCGGGGAAGTGAAGATTGTATTAATCGCAATGAACGGTTCAGGGGCACACGAAATCTGGGGCGGCACAAAGCCAGCCGGCCAACAGCATCAGACAGTGGAGTGCGATAATATCCCGTCGGGGGCGTACCTGCTGCGGATATCCGCAGGTGGGATCACGGCAGGGCGTAAGGTCATCCGGCGGTAGCCGGAAAAACTTGTTTTTAGAAACAATATAGCCTATCTTTACAAAACAAAATTTATAACAACGCCATATGAAACAAAGAAACACAATTTTCGCGGCAATAACTATACTATTTATGCTCTCTGCGGGGAGTGTGATGGGGCAATGGAACACAAATGCGAATGGCATTGACTACATGGGAGGAAATGTGGGGATTGGAACAAATTTGCCTGCTTTCCCGTTAGATGTATATGGATTGGGAAATTTTTATAATGTGCGAGCAGTGACCTCCGATTATTCACTTACAGGAAATATTGTCCCAAATAAATTCGTAGTACAATTTGCTCCCAGCGTACCATCAGCTATTGTTGGATCTGCATTGCAAGTAAAAGCCGAAACAGGAAATGGTATTACTGCTGATAACACAAATGAATTACAGGGTATGAGATTTAGTTTCATCCATAAAAATGACGGAGCGCTAAATAAATTTATTGGAGTGAAAGCACAGGGCGGTATGCCTACCGGTGCCTGGGGTGGAGACAGCTTTATGGGATCCATCGGGGATCTAAAGGGATTTGAGATGACCCTCTACTCTGAAAAACTTGGCTTTGTGAACTATGCCACAGAAATAGATCTTATGAAACAGGGGGATATGTGGGAATCTTTTACTTTTATAAAAATTGATGAACCTGCACAATTACCCGGATTCTGGTCTATATACTCTAATACAGAATACCCGAGCTACTTTAATGGCGTCGTAAGTATCAATACAACCTATGTTCCCTCGGGCTATCATCTGGCTGTTCAAGGAAAAATTATTGCCGAAGAGGTTAAAGTAGAACTTTTCGGATCCTGGCCCGATTTTGTTTTTGAACCGGATTACAATCTTCCAAGTATATCTGAAATGGAATCGTTTATTGAAGAAAATGGACACCTTCAAGATGTTCCTTCCGCACAGGAAATTAGTGAGAACGGAATTAGCCTCGGTGAAATGAATTCTGTCCTTTTGAAAAAAATTGAAGAGCTTAGTCTGTATATTATACAGCAAGATAAACGCATTCAGGAGCTTGAAAACAAAATGAAATAGTATTAATCCTATTCTTTTCAACCGGGTAAATGATCTTTACCCGGTTTTTATTTTTATTGAAAAGGTTTAAATATCTTTGTGTTCTCAACACCATCATATATAACATGATTAAAACCATACAACATTTTGTGCATCAACTTTTTGAGCACCGAAACCTGATTGAAAACCTTACAAAACGGGATTTTAGCGCAAAATATGTAAAAAATTACTTTGGTATAGCATGGGCGATATTGGATCCACTTTTTTTTATTCTAATCCTCTATTTTGTCTTTCATTATCGCTTTGGCACAATTGAAACTCTTGGTGTTCCTTTCGTGACATATCTTATCACCGGATACATCTCATATAATTTGTTTTCAAACGCATTAACCTCAGTTACTGCTTGTATAAAAGAGTATAGCTTCCTGAATAAAAAAGTGAATTTTGATGCCGCAATAATCCCTATTGTAAAGCTACTCTCGGAATATCTTATGCATTTCATCATTATCATCATTGTAATGATATTACTCTGGATTGCCGGTATTACACCCACATGGTTATGGTTTCAAGTGCTATATTTTCAGTTTGCACTATTTATGTTTATGGTTGGCTGCGGATGGATTACTTCCAGTATTGCGCTATTTTTTCCGGATATAAAAAACATCATCGGCATAATCACAAGATTAATGTTTTTCATAACACCTATTTTCTGGTCGATGGAGAGTTTACCGGAAGAATATACAAAAATCCTCAAGTTAAATCCAATAGTGTACATTGTGCAAGGCTACAGAGATTCTTTTTTGTTTAACAAGCCGTTTTGGAATGATTTTGATTACTTGCTCTATTTTTGGGTTTGGACAATATTATTGATTGTTATTGGAATTGTTGTTTTTAGAAAATTAAGACCACACTTTGCAGATGTCATATAATATGAAAAAAGACACCATAATTTGCCTAAAGGATATATCCAAAGTATATAAATTATACAGCAATAAAACTGATCGTTTTAAAGAAGCACTTAGTTTTCGTGGTAAAAAATTTCATAAGGAATTTCATGCCTTGAAAAACATAAACCTTGAAATTGAAAAGGGCGAAATAATCGGTATTGTTGGACGAAACGGAAGTGGAAAATCCACCCTGCTCAAAATTATTACAAATATCCTGACTCCTACTACAGGTGTAGTAAAAACCGAAGGCCGGATTGTGCCGCTTTTAGAATTGGGTAGTGGCTTTCACCCGGAATACACAGGTCTTGAAAACATTTACTTCCACAATAGTTTTTTAGGATACTCCAATAGTGCGACGGATAAAAAATTGGATACTATTCTTGAGTTTGCAGACATTGGTGATCACATCTATCAGCCATTGAAAACTTACAGTAGTGGAATGAAAGCACGACTTGCATTCGCTGTATCAGTAAATGTAAATCCGGATATTTTAATTCTTGATGAAATACTTTCTGTTGGTGATGTGTCCTTCAAGAGGAAAAGCTATTCAGTAATGGAACAATTCTTTAATCAAGGTAAAACAATCATATATGTTACACATAGTCTCTCTTCTGTAAATGATTTATGTACAAGAGCAATAATGATGCACAAAGGAGAAGTAATTCTTGATGGACCGCCAAAATTCGTTACAATGAATTTTCAGAAATTTATGTTTGCCGAGCCAGAAAAGCAAATTGAAATTCTGGACATCATGCGCAATTTTAAAAAAGCCGATATTGAAAAACAATATAGTGAAATAAACAATTCAGAAAAGCATTCAGATGAACCGAAAAAAAATAAATCATCACTACTCAACGAAGAGACATCCTATTATTTACCATCCCTAAGATCAGAAACGTCTACACAATTGAATAATTTCAATCTTGTTCTCCATTATTTGACAATTTATAATAAAAAGAATATAAAAGTTAACGTGCTGCGTAGTTTCAACTCATACCAAATTAAAATAAGTGGGACATACCCCAAGCTACCCGGTGAGGTTAGATATATTGTTGGCATTACAGATGAAAAGGGGAAATCATTATCATGGGCAAGCACACCTGAAAACAATGCCTATCACAATGTCAAAGACATAAATTTCAATATTGACATCGAGTTCAAATGCCTACTACATAGTGGAAACTATTTTCTGAATTTTGCGATCAGAACAATTGATAATCGAATTCTATACAGAGAAACCGATATGTATCTTTTTAAAGTTCAAAATGAAAATAACGGATTTAAAAAAGATAAAGGGGGCGTTTTTGACTCATCTTTTTGTTTTAAATTAAAGTAAAATATTCATGAAAAGATTTGTTGTAATAACATCAATTCAAGATAAAACAACCTCAATTTCCAAATTGGAACAGAAGATATCTGATCCAATAATTATTATTGGTGATAAAAAATCACCTCCTCAGTTTCAATCTGGTATTGCATCATTCATAAATATAAAGCAGCAAAACAACCTGCCTTTTAAAATCGTAAGAGACCTGCCATTTAATCATTATTCAAGAAAAAATATTGGCTATTTAATCTCAATTTTCAATGGCGCAGAACAAATTTATGAAACAGATGATGATAATTACCCAACAGATAATTGGGATTGGCCAAAATTTAGTTGTGATAGTGTCATACGATCATCAATCTCCTTTTTCAATGTATATAAGTATTTCAGTGATACGGATAGTTGGCCAAGAGGATATCCTCTTTATGAAGTAACCGCATCACAAAATTTTGAAGTTGTAAAGGGCTCCTTAAAAGAGGTTGGCGTATGGCAAGGTCTGGTTCACAATGCTCCTGATGTTGATGCTATATATCGACTTACAAATAATAGTGTGATCACATTTAGCGACCGGGAACCCATCGTATTAAGTAAAGGGGTATATTGTCCCTTTAATTCACAAAATACATTCTGGACAAAAAGGGCATTCCCTTTACTATATCTTCCTGTTACAGTAAACTTTAGATTCACAGATATTTTACGATCATATATTACGCAAAGGTTATTGTGGGATATAAATATGTCTTTGGGTTTTCTATCTGCCAATGCAAAGCAGGAAAGGAATTACCATAATTTATTATCTGATTTTGAAGATGAAGTACCAGGGCAATTACAGACAAAAGAACTAGTTGAAGTTTTATACGAAACAAATACTGGAAACAACATTTATGATGGTTTATTAAATATATATCAAGCCCTGCTGAAGAGTAAAATTGTAAAAGCCAATGAAATTCATCTTTTAGATCTATGGTGTAATGATATTTCAAAAATACTAATGTAAAATGGATAAAACAGACTTTCTTACAATCTATGGTACATTTGAGAATCTCGAAGTTGTAAAGCAAACTTTGCCATCAATTGTAGAAGAAACGAAAAGGAGTAATTCAAAACTAATTGTTCATGACAGTAGTGTAAACAACAGAGAGGAAAAGTGGAAATATCTCCAAGATCTCAACAAGGATAATGACTTTTTTCTGATACTTTCGTCAAATATGTCAATGGCACACTCAAGAAATATGTGTTTGCAATTAGGTCAAGAATTATACGCTCCTGAATATGTATGTATGTTGGAAGATGACCATGCTTTTTCGGTTGGAGGTATAGATATCTTAAAAGATGTAATGTCAAAATATTATGGAAAGGTTTCTACTAATGGACTCATGTATGGCTTGTTCACTGGATGTAGTAATCATTTCACTCCATTCCGTATGAAGGTAGAAGATGATCTATTTTGTCCATCATTGGATAATGAGCCTATGAAGGTTGGTAAAGCCAATTCTTGCTTTCGTTGTGCGCCTACCAATCATTGGAACAATGTCCTAAAAGGGTATGATACAGATGAATACTTAATATCAACATTTCAAACATCAAATTTAAACTTAAGAAATTACCATAAGGGTTATACTTCGATGCTTATTATTAATGATGTATTCTACTCTATTGATAACACAACCGGAAGAGGGACTTCTGATATAGAAAAAAAAAGGCTTTGGGATGATAAATTCTGTAGGTCAGACAAAAGAAGTAAATCAAGAGGCTAATAATGCATTATTCTCTCAGAAACCACAATAATTATAACATACACGTATGCGAATCTCCTATAGAAGAAAGTTCATTTTCATTAGTCGACCTCGATGTGCAAGTACTTTTATTAGAAGTATCTTAACCCCTTATAGCGATATACTAAGCTCTGCTACTCCTCCTTATCATCATCATGCTACTGCCCTTGAACTTGAGAAACACTTTATAGAAACGGAAAGAAACTGGAATGATTTTTTTTCATTTACAACAATACGAAACCCTTATAATATGATGGTGTCATATTATGAGTTTTTTAAACCAGATATAAATGGGATATATAGGTACGAAGAAAGTAGAGACAAAATAAAATACAATCCAGATGATTTAATTGGGTTTAATAAATGGATTGAAACAGGTAAAACATATCATCGGTATGCAATAAGAAAAGGAAAAGTAATTATCAATTTATGGGTAAAGGGATTTTCTAAATTAACACTGAATAATGCCATAATTGGTAAAAGTGGCGAATCAATTGTAAATAAAATAATTAAAGTAGAGGATTTTGAACATTCACTATCAGATGTTTTAAAATCATTAGATATTCCGATGCCCAAGACATTACCAGACTTGAATAGATCTGAAAGACAAAAAGACTATAGATATTACTATAATTCATTTTCAAAGAAAATAATCGAAGATGAATTTGCTTACGATATTGAACTAGGAAAATACAAATTTTAAATATGATAGTTATTTCTGCAGGAATGCCCAAATCCGGTTCAGGCTGGTTATTTAATTTGTTAAATGATGTTATGATATATTGCAACTATTGTGATGTTAGGATTATTAAAGAAAATTACAATTTACAGGATGTATTAAAAAACTATAACTGTAATGTTGGTCAACTCACAAAACAGAATTTATCACAATTAGAACCTGCAATCAAGGATAATAAGGGTTTTGTAATAAAAACTCATAGTACTCCAGGAGATGGAATAACACATATGCAATCCATAACAAATGTAAAATGTATTTTTATATACAGAGACCCTAGAGACATTGCGCTTTCAGCACTGGATCATGGCTTAAAACAACGGGAAGAAGAGGATTATAATGGAGCTTTTGCGCATATTGACACAATTGATAAGGCAATCAACTTTGCTCTTGAACAAAAGAATCTCTGGATGAGATGGAACAAGGATGACCGCCGTTACATGGTTTCTTATGAACAACTCATCACCAACACTTTAAGCACAATGAAAGCGATTACTAAATATCTCGGTTTACAAATAGACCACCAAAACCTTGATGCAATTATATATCGTTACCACAGCAAATCTGTAAAAGGAACACATTTTAACAAAGCAAAAAAGGAACGATACCTTGAATATAAAGATCTTTTTGAAAAAGAAAGATCTGAGGAGATTGATTCATTTCTAAAAGAAATGGGATATTCGATATAAAAGTGAACTGAAGAGGTCACAGAGATTTGATGTTTAAATATAAATAATGAAGAACATTTTAATCACCGGAACCGGGAGAAGTGGTACAAGTCTCGTAACTGGAATCCTAAATAATTCAGGATATTATTCCGGAAATAATTTATATCCGCCAAGAGTAGAAAGCAATCCTACAGGCTTCTTTGAAAACCATGAAATAAACGGCATCAATGAAACTATACTCGCACATTATGACGGAGTATCAAAACCATGGTATAAAAAAACAGTTAAACGATACTCTTCCCCTTTCAATCCCAAATACGGCCAGCGTTGGCTTGCTCTTTTATCGCCCAGTATCAAAATAGAATCACCTTCTAAAGAAATTGAGGACAGAATTAAAAAACTGATGCATAATAAACCTTTTGCTTACAAGGATCCACGTTTCGTATATACCTTTGATGTGTGGAAAAATTTTCTGCCGTCTGATACTTTTGTTTTGGTAGTCTTCCGCGATCCATTCAGTACCATTCAAAGCATGCATAAAGAAATTAATACGGCTGAATATCTAACAGAATTTAACACATCGTATTGTCAACTTGAAAAAATATGGTTAAACAACTATTCAAGGCTTTATAAATATTCAAAAATCGAAAAAACAAATTTCCTGTTTTTTAACTACACAAATCTGATTCTTAATCCTGAAGAAAGCATACTCCGACTTGAGGAATTCGTTGGCACAAAACTCAACACAACACTGCTTGAAAAATCGCTTTTTCATCAGACAGAACAAAAAATATCGTTATCACGAAAAACGCAAAGATTGTTTACCATTCTTAAAGAATCTGCGATTAATCAACAATAAAATATTACTATCTTACAACCCAATACCTGAAGCATGAATAATATTAGCGTTGTTACCGCATGCATGAATAGAAACGATAACCTAAAAAAAGCACTTGAATCATGGGTATCAATTAGCAGTTTGTATGAAATTATAATTGTTGACTGGAACTCCGATATTAACGTATATGAAGATATAAAAGAACTGATAAAAGGTCATAATGTAAAAGTATTCAGGGTAACCGGAGTAAAGGAATGGGTGCTTACAACAGCTTTCAATTTAGGCTTCCAAAAAGCAACAGGTGAATCTGTTTTAAAACTTGATGCTGACATTATTCTTCAAAATTCGTTTTTTCAACATCATACTTTGTTAGATGGTATTTTCTTTTCCGGTAACGGAAAGAGTGCAGATGATGATAATCAACGATACCTGAATGGTATTTTCTATAGCAAAAAAACTGATATAGAATTAGTTAATGGCTACAATGAATACATAAGAATCTATGGTTATGATGATGATGACCTTTATAAAAGACTTATTCATCAAGGCTTAATTAAAAAGGAAATTAATAAAAACCTTGTATATCACATCCCGCATGAAAAACGGCATCATTTACAATCTCAGTTTATCGAATTAATTGATATTCCCGACAGAAAAGTTTCATGGATTAAAAACCTGACAAATCAGTACCTCGTCGATAATTATTATCGTTGGGAAAAAGACTCAAAAAAAGTAACTTATCAAGAATCTGAAAAAGATGGGTATTTTGAGTTATCTCCTATTGATTTTGAAATCAGTGCTCCTGATGAGTGTCATGTTAAAGAGGCTAAAGAGGTTGCATTGCGAATGGCTCTCTCAGGAAATGAAAATTTAAATGAGAATTTGATAGCTGATTTTTCGTCGGAGGATATTTTTAATTTATACAAATTCTTATACAATGACGATTTCATTGGAGATGTATCATTTATAAAACAACTGAGGAGCTTATTTCGTAAAATAAACAATAGAAGAGTATATCTGTGGAAAGAAAACAAAGTGCTTAAAGAAGAAAAATAATAAATAGAAATAATGCTAAAGATAGCCCACATAGTTAATCCTGTAAAGGTTAGTAGTAATTCTGATCTTTATTTTGCTCAACCGGTAACATTCGAAACCATGCGTATGGCAAGGGATCTTGCTACAGGTATTGCCGATATCAAATTAATGGCATGTATGTTCCCTGAAGACAAAGAAATGGAGCCGGAGGGATTTCATATTACAGAGGAGCTATATCAAAGCGTTAGTGATTTTTATCAATTCAAGGAATTCAGAAAGTTGCCTTTAGTTGGAGAAATTTTTGACCGATTGACAAAGGAGGCTGATGCAGACTATTATATCTATTCAAATGTTGATATTGCATTAAAGCCTCACTTCTACCAGACCATTGTTCAATATATCAATAGCGGACTAAAAGCTTTTGTTGTAAACAGGCGAACAATCTCTGACGATTACACTTCAGTATCAGAGCTACCATTGATGTTTGCTGAACGCGGAAAGAAGCATCCCGGATATGATTGTTTTATTTTTCACAGGACATTAATTCCGGGATTTTCATTTGGAAATGCTTGTGTTGGAGCAAATTGGATTGGAAGAATCATTTTAGCTAACCTTTTAAGCCAAACCGAAGAGTTTGAGATCTTTGAAAATGAAGATCTGACATTTCATATTGGAGATGACAAAAAATGGAGTTCCAGAAGGTTCGAGGATTATAACACATATAATGAAAAAATTCTTGTGGATCTAGTTTCAAACTTTTTAACCATTGAGAATCTTAAAAACAGAAACTGGTTCAATAATTTGATCTCCTATTATAATGATAATCAACTTGCTGATGCAAAATTTCATTTAACCCAGGAAGATAAGCTTATACCGGTATTCAATTATGAGGGAAAAGATCCGGAAACAAGACTCCCCGACTTATCGCAGGAACCTGTGTTTGTTGTTGGCCATCCAAGATCAGGCACGACACTTATCCAGGCATTAATTGGAACTCAGAATAAAACTGGATGTACTTTTGAAACACACTTCTTTGATATTATCATAAGAGATGTCTTCTCAAATAATTCCTTACTCTTTGGCTACAAACAAAATATTCTCATTAACAACATACGAAGGTTCTCTCCGATTAGCAACAGGACATTGCATTATATCAGAGACACTGAACAATTAAGTAAAAAAGTTCTCTTTGAAATGATTATAGAGGACAACCTCTATTTCATTAATAAAACTATTCCCACAAATAATATTCGGTGGATAGAAAAAACACCCGATCATGTATTCTATATGAATGAAATATTAAATCTGTTTCCAAATGCTAAGTTTGTAAATGTGGTTAGAAATCCTGAAAAGGTTATTTTATCGAGGAGGAATAACTTTTTCTGGGATGACGAGGCGAAATGGGATCTCGAAAAACATGCTATGCTTTGGAATGATTCAATAAATTCGGCAATAGAATTTTCAAATTATTATCCAGACAGGCTTATCTCGGTCAGGCTTGAAGATATGGTCGATAAGAATACCTTATGGGTAAGAAATTTGTGTAAATTTCTGAATATTAAATATAAACGTCGCAACCTGAAAAAATATCCCGAGATTGCAAAAAAGATAATTCACCCATGGGAGGCATGGAAGAAAGATGCTACAACCAAAATTTCTAAAAATCTGGCACACAGAAATTCTGAACACCTCTCGACTATAGACCTGTTGGAACTGGCATTTCTTACCACTAAACAGAGAGAATACTTTGACTATTCCATAGATATCACCACAATAATTAATCACAAAACCGCAGGTGTGCACTGCGACATTCATCAGATTATTCAAAAAAATAAAGCGTATAAAGCAGAAAGAAATGAAGTCATTGAACTGGCAGACAATTTAAAATCAAGCGTATTGAACCTTGAAGAACGGCTTAAAGATAATATTGAACATAACAAATCCAAAGACCAGGAAGTACATAAACTATTGAAAATCATAGACGACAAGAACTACTGGCTCGAAACACTTAAGAATCGATTAGAAAACTCAAATGTGCATATTAATAAACTAAAAAACATATTACAAAATAATAATACGGATAAAGCATCATTATCCATTGCCATAGAAAAAGAATACAATAATTTTGACGCAGAGTTTGTTAAGCTTAGAAATCAAATCAGAGATTTAATAAATCAAAATGAAGCATTAACGAAACAAAATCAATTACTAATAGACGAAAAAGAATCTTCGGAAAAACAGGGGAAGATAAACCAATCAAAAATCGAAGAGTTACAGGCAAAACTTGTAGCGTTAGAATCGAAGTACAGAACCCTATATTTTGCAACAAAAAATATGTAACTACGAATCAGACCAACAACCATATCCTTGATTTACCAATACAATTATGTTACTAAATGAATGAAAACAAAATAACACCATTAGCATTTTATCTACCACAATACCACCCTATACCTGAAAACAATGCATGGTGGGGCGAAGGATTTACGGAATGGACAAACACATCAAAAGCAAAACCACTATTCCCCGGTCATTACCAGCCACATATCCCCTCGGATCTGGGATTTTATGACCTGCGGCTTGAAGAGGCCAAAACAGCACAGGCAAATTTGGCTAAAAAGTACGGAATCGAAGGATTTATATACTGGCATTATTGGTTCGGCAATGGAAAAAGAATTCTGGAAAGACCTTTCGATGAGGTATTGAAATCAGGGAAACCGGATTTTCCGTTTTGTCTGGCATGGGCAAATCAATCCTGGACCGGGATCTGGCACGGAATAGAAAACCAGATTCTTATGGAACAAAAGTATCCGGGAAAGAAGGACTACGAAAATCATTTTTATTATGTACTGCCTGCATTTCAGGATAAAAGGTATATTCGGGTAGATAACAAACCTGTGTTTTTCGTCTATCTTCCTCAGGAACTTCCCAATTCAAATGCTTTTATTGACCAATGGAACGAGCTAGCCATTAACAATGGGCTTAACGGAATCTATTTCATTGGAATCCACTACATAGACTGGCCGCATAAAAAAGATGGATTTGATAATAAAACAATCCACCAGCCTTTTCACTATACAAAGATGCTTCTGGAAAAAGATTACATTGAAAAATCAAAAGACTACATTAAAACCAAAATATCCGAGAAACCTTTTAAACGATACAACTACAAAAAAATAGTTGAGGCATACGACTTCTCTTTATTGGAGAAGAAAGAGTTTATTCCCACTATACTGCCCAACTGGGATAATACTCCCCGTTCAGGGAAAAGAGGGCTTCTATTTCATAAATCAACACCGGAACTTTTTAAAAAGCACTTCAATGAAACCTGTAACTATGTGACCCATAAGCCGGATACAAAGGGGTTTATTCTGATTAAATCATGGAACGAATGGGCTGAAGGTAACCATTTAGAACCTGATATAAAATATGGGCGCGGTTATTTGGAAGCAATTAAAGAGGTGTTAGATAAAAATGAGAAATAATATATGGCAAAAAAAATACTAATTATCTCTCAAACTCCAACACACCCGCAAAATGCCGGAAACAGAGCACGAATATTCAATATGGCGGAGTATATCATCTCATTGGGACATGATGTCTGGATGCTACATGCTAAAGAGCAGGATTGTAACATTGAAGCAGTTAGAGAATACTGGAATGGGAAATACTACGAAGTACCTTATAAAAGACCAAAAACTGTCAGGAAAGAAATTAGCCGGATAAAGCGCTTGTTAAATCTCGATAAAAACGAGAAATACTATATTGAAATCGATGATGATTTTAATCCAAACCTTCATAATATTCTGCCTCAAATTGTCAAAGAACATCATTTTGACATTGTCCTTGTAGAATATATTTTCCTGACAAAAGCATTGGAATATTTTGATGACACAACATTAAAAATTGTTGATACCCACGATATTATGGCTAACAGACATAAGCTTTTCCAAAAACAGGGTAAGGAACCCAGCTGGTATTCTGTAAAACCATCAGAAGAAAAAAAAGGTGTAAACAGGGCCGATGTGGTTATTGCCATTCAGCAACATGAAAAAAAATACTTTCAAAAAATCAGTAGCAGAAAAGTTGTCTCTGTTGGCCATTTGGTAACCACCATAGATGTGGAACCGAAAGAGTTACCAAGAAAAAAGATTTTGTTCATCGGATCAGATAATCCTATTAACTTACATGGATTAGAGTATTTCCTGACAGAATGCTGGCCTGAAATCCTGAGAAGCTTACCTGACATGGAATTCATTATTGCAGGTAATATTTGTAATAAAATCGGGGTGCATAATGGTGTAAAAAAAATAGGTGCTGTTGATGATATCGCTTCTGCGTATGAAATGAGTGATATTGTTATCAATCCGCTTATTCTTGGCACGGGGTTAAAAATTAAAATGATTGAAGCTTTAGGACGGTCAAAAATTGTACTATCTTCAAATATAGGAGCTGAAGGTCTTGAAAAAGGTATTAATAATGCGTTTTTACTGGCAAATTCTCCGGCAGATTACGTTTCCGTGTTAAATAAACTATTCGGCGTTTCCTCTTTAGGGAAAAAACTATCGAAAGGAGCATACGAATTCGCAAAGCAATGCAATGAAGCCAATGCAAAGGAGTTAGCGGAACTATTCAAATAGAATCAGATGAAAAAAGTAATCGTATTCAATTATACAATCCCCCGATACGACCAAAGCAGCGGTGAAAGGCGCTTTGTGGGAATCCTTAAAATTCTGGCAAAACATTACGAAGTAGATTTATGTGTAGTTCGATACGGAGAATGGCTGTCCAATAAAGAATTTACAAGATACAGCAATGAGCTCAAGGAAATGGGCGTCAACGTGCTCACTCCCACTCCCGACTCCTTGACAAAAGCTATAACCAATAAACAATATGATTTTGCCTATTTTGAGTTCTTCTGGATTGCAGAAGAGAGTATGCTTCAGTTTTGTAAAGCACAACCCCATGCAGTTACAATAATTGATTCCGTTGATGTACATTTTGCACGTGAACAAACACAGGCATACATTGGACAAATCTCCCACAAAATGGTTAATCTGACAAAAGACAGAGAACTAACTATGTATCGTGCCGCTGATAT
Source organism: Bacteroidia bacterium (assembly GCA_009930445.1). Classification (GTDB taxonomy): domain Bacteria; phylum Bacteroidota; class Bacteroidia; order Bacteroidales; family BM520; genus BM520. Next base: position 20,544 of record RZYD01000006.1, read on the forward strand.
TGCAATTGCTGTATCACATGAGGATGTAAAACTTCTTTCAGGCGAGGGCGTATCCTGCACGCATTTTATTCCTAACGTAGTTGAGACTGTTCCACGGGAATCCGGAGAAAGAAATAAAAATGTAATCTTTATTGGAGGTTATAAATGGCATCCGAATGTTGATGCAGTAAAATGGTTCACTAAAGAGATTTGGCCACTGGTAATAAAAAAAGAGCCGGAAGCCGTTTTTCAGATTATCGGGAGTGACCCTGATAAGGAGATAATGGCTCTGGAAAATACTGCAGGCGTAAAGGTAATTGGTTTTGTCCCGAAAACTAAACCATGGCTTGATGGGGCAGCTGTTTCAGTGGCGCCATTACGTTACGGCGGAGGGATGAAAGGGAAAGTGAATGAAGCCATGGCTCACGGTGTTCCTGTGGTCGCTACTTCAATCGGTGCTCAGGGTTTTAATGCAATAGAAGGAAAAGAGATGATGATTACAGATGATCCTGTTCTGTTTGCAGAGAAAATAATTACTCTTTTTAAAACCCCTGATTTACAGAATGCTATGGGAATCGCCGGACAGCAATTGAATCAATCAATTTGTTCTGAAAATGTAGTTGAAAGTCAGATTTTGAAAATGATGAAACAGGCGGAGGGAATTCTTGTAACAAAAAAGGGAAAAGGCAACCCCAGACCATTATCATTTAAAGCACGAGTTCTTTTTCGATACAGAAAATTTAGAAGGATTATACATTAGTCTTATGGCGCAACACATCCATATTCTGTTTTTAACGCAGGCAGCTCCATTTCCACCGGTTGGCGGGGAAAATATCAGAAGCAGAGGTCTTATATATGCGTTATTGGCATGTGGCTATGAAGTGTCGGCTATTACTTGTTCATCCGAATCGCCCCGGAAATCAGATTTGTTGCATCCTTATAAATTTCCGGAAAATAAAAGAAAAAGCATTCTACAGCATTTCAAATCATTGTTTTACACCATTCCCGATGTCAACACAATTATAACCAATATACATAATCAACGAACGATAGATATAGCAATTATTGATTATTTTTTTCTGGGACAGTATATTCCATTTTTTAAAAAACTCGAAATTCCTGTAGTTTATGGTACGCATAATGCACAGTCAGAGCTAACAAGACAAGAAATAAAGATCCTAAAAGGGATAGAAAAGATAAAACGATATGGAGCCTGGCAGTTTCAAAAACTACATGAAAAGAAATTCTTTCCTCAGGCAAATCACATGATTGTGGTTTCAGAAGAGGATAAACAGCGTCATTGCAAGTACTTACCAGATGAAAAAATAACAGTAGTACCTAACTTCATAGATCCTACTGAATACGTTCGTAACGAGAAGACGGAGAATTATTTGGTTATTAGTGGCAACTTTAACTCCTTTCAAAATCGCTATGGCACCGAATGGTTTCTCCGGGAGGTTTGGGAGGCTGGTGAATTTTGGAATCAGACAAAACTAATGCTTGTGGGTATTGGCTCAGATAATTTTTTGCACCTCATGCAAAAGAAATTAAGCTGTAAAAATGCTACCGCCACAGGAAAAGTTGAATCCATAACGGAGTTTATTGGAAATGCAAGTCTATCTATCGTGCCGGTTTTTCATGGCAGTGGATCAAGATTCAAAATATTGGAAGCCTTGGCTCTGGGTTGTCCGGTAATAAGCACTAGCAAAGGTGCTGAAGGTATTGATAGTGAAAACATTGAAATTGCTGACACAAGAGAAGAATTTCGAAGGCAAATAGCGCTTTCACTTCATGCAAAAAACAATATCAGTTTATCAAATAAATATACTTCAAAGGCCAATCAGATATTGCTAGAACAAATAATTAGACTAATATTAAAAGAGCCTATATACTAGTGTATATCTCTTCATCATTTACATCATACCGTTCCGAAAGTAGTTATTTATTGTACCCTAATATATCGAGAAGTTTTGAGTTACTTTCATTAAAATGATCAATAACCTTATTTGGTAAGAAAGATTGCCATTGTTCTGAAACACCAACAGAGGCATGCTTCTGGGGACCTGTTTTTCTTTGTTTTTGTAAACTGTAAAATGATCGACTATCAACTATTTCAAGCGCAGAACTCATATGAATTTTCTCTAATCCAAGAAAATTAAAAATCCTTTCAAACACTTCTAATTCTTTTCCAAAAACATTTTCATATCTAATTTCTAAAATATTGGGATTTGAATAATCCCACGATGCCATTTGATCAAATTGCTTCTGTCTCCAATTTAATTCAATAATCAATCCTGTTTCCTTATCTACACTTGAGAGAATTTCCTTAAAACTCTTTCCTCGACCATATTCAAGCAATCCCAAATCCTGTAGCCTTAATCTCTCCTTTAAAAACCAATCACCTAATACCTTATTTAACCATTTTTCCGTGCTCCATAAATGATATCGATACCCAGAAACAAGTAAATCCCTGGGATCTCTGACAATATGCGTTCCTTTATATGTTGGCATTAATGAAAAATCCATAACAACATGATCTAAACCCAAATGCACAAAGCTAAACTCCTTTGGTTGCTCTATATTATTCATAAATGAAATAATATCTTCATTATAGTGTTCATGAAAGCCGGAAATTTTTTGAGCCAAAGCACCAAAAACAGTATGAAAGAGGACAGTCATACATTTGTGATATCCCAAATGCAACCAAAGATTAGTAGTCATATGAAAATTAAATTATTTAAGCATAAAACAACAGAGCTTGTAATGATTATTGCTTTATAGAAGACAAATATAAAAAAACTGCATCTACATTCGTATACAAATTTCAAAAAGTAAAAATCACCTCAATTATGTCTTTCATCTTCAATATGAGGAAAAAAAAATGCATAAATTTACAACTTGCAAAAGAGACAATTTCATAGTAACAAATTTTGAAAATTAATGAAACCTGAATATATATGTATTGGTTTACCTAAGGCAGGAACTTCATGGCTGTATAATGTATTAAAGCGTCATAATGATGTTTATGTTCCACCAGTAAAAGAAATATCATATTTTTCAAATAAAGGATTCTTATACAAAAAAAATATCTGGGCATTCTTTTTCCATAAGGACTGGTATAATGTAAAAAAAAGAGAATATTTTAAACAGTTCATAAATTCAATAAAACCATATAGAAACAAAAACCTTTCAAGGAAAGATCAGATTTGGATTTTAAAATATTGCTTTTTACCACAAAATGATTTCTGGTATAGAAAACTATTCTCTGAAAGTAAAACGAAAATCAGTATTGATATTTCTCCTGTATATTCCTTTCTCGATGAAGAAGAAATAGAATCGATAAGCAAAAGGTTTCCTAAAACTTCTATTATACTTATTCTACGCGATCCGGTAGAGAGAGCCTGGTCTCATTTCAAAATGGATTACTTAATCGGGACAAACAATAAATCAGAATCATTTTCCGAAGATGAAATAAAAGCCTACTATAACAGGCAGCCAGATAATAATAAACTTATTTCTAAATGGTTAAAACACTATTCATCTGACAGATTCAAAATTTTACAATACGAGGAGTTACAGCATAACCCGGAATCATTTTATAAATCAGTTTGTAACATTATGCAAATAAATCCGGATGGAATAAATCGGGCATATCACGATGTAATAAATACAATTAGCAATAAAGGACATAAATTAGATATACCAGATAATCATAAGAGGATATTAATAGATATTTACGGAAAGAATAAGGAATGAAAAATTTATTATCCGATTAATGAAAAGGAAGGATCAAGCCCACTGGTGAGAATATTGGATAAGGGCGACAGAATTGATATAATTCATCAAGAAAATAACAAAGAATGGGAACCATTTGATATTTATAATCATCCATTAATCATGAATTGGATGCGTAACCTTGAATAGATATCGCACAAAGGATAAGTGATAAAATCAGATAATACTATTTCTATTAAGTAACATTTTGTTCAGTAATATATAGATAATAGATAGAACGATTGGCATTACATTAGCGCTAAACCTCATATTGACAGGTGTAATAAAAAGTAAAGATGCAACAAATAAAATGCAGAAAGCCAGTAACCCAACAAGTGGCAGTGTAAAAGAATATTTTGATTCAGAAATAAACCCTTTTTTGATTATAAAAATGGCCAATAGCAGAATAAAGCTTACCCACATAATAAAAACATATTCACGATATGAGGCCTCTAATAATGATTCAAAATATCCAGTATTTTGATTAAAAGAGAGTATAAATTATTTTGTGTAAACACATGAAAACGCTTTTTAATTTAGTTTACATCTTGATTCAAAAATAGTTAAAAATTGGTGAAGAATAAT
>RZYD01000758.1 GCA_009930445.1 Bacteroidia bacterium
TTCCCGGGGACTTAGTTTCATCTCCAGCGATTTGTACATGATTCTTTTCAGCCTGTTCATACGATCGGTATTTTGTGTGTTTTAATTCTTTACATAAGGTTCCAACATCTGCTGGAGTTTTTTTTGTCCACGAGCCAGTCGAGATAGTACGGTACCCATGGGAAGGTTAAGGATTTCAGCAGTTTCTTTGGTGCTGTACCCATTTACCAACCGTAACACAATCACTTTTTTGTATTTCGGATCCAGCAAATGAATGGCCTTGTCCAATACTTCCTTTAGCTCGTTGTTTTCACTACTAACGTTGCCGTCAGAAATACCAGCGGTTTCAGCGGCACTCATTTTTTCCAAAGGTACCAAAGCACGTTTCCGGTTTCGGTTCAGCTCATTAATCGATAAATTTATTGCAATTCGAATCAGATAGGTGGATAATTCAGCCTCGCCCTTAAAATTTCCGATGGTTTTAAAAAACCGAATAAAAACCTCCTGGCCAATATCTTCCGCACTGTCTGCATCGCTAATCATTCCAAAAATCACGGCGGCAACTTTTGCTTTATGCCGATTCATGATCATTTCGAACGATCGCATATCCCCCTCTTTTACCCTTTCGATAAGCTGCAGGTCAGAAGGTTCCACCTGACCCCTCTCCTGCTTTTCATTTGTTAACATCGTTTGTTTGACTCTGGTGCACCGATTTTTATTCCAATAAAGATAGAAATAATCACACTAAACAAAAAATTACGGACAATCTTGGTAGTTTTGCAGCCAAAAGAAACGCACATGAATTATTTTTTTGACAAACCGGTCGACCGCCGGGGGACGGATGCCTTAAAACTTGAAGGGCTGGAACAGTTTTTCGGTCAATCAGAGCTAACACCGCTATGGGTAGCCGATATGGACTTTGAATGCCCGCCGGAGGTTACAGAGGCGCTCACCCGGCGTGCCGCACATCCCGTTTATGGATATACGCTGCTTTCCGACCGGTGGTATGAGGCCATACTCCAATGGAACAAACGCAGACATAACTGGAGTATTCCCAAAGAGCACATCGCATTTTGCCCGGGCATTGTTCCGGGCCTGGCCCTGCTGACCGATGCAGTGACCCATCCGGGCGATAAAATTCTGATTCAAACTCCGGTGTACCATCCGTTCTACTCGATAGTTAGCGATCAGCAAAGGGAATTGGT
>RZYD01000157.1 GCA_009930445.1 Bacteroidia bacterium
CTGGTCAACGTACTTAAAATAATCGGATTTGTGGGTACCCTTTTAACCTCCATCCCGCTGTTTGCACTCTACATCAAAGGCATCAAACCGGGAAACCCAATGATTATTCACCTTCATGTATGGCTTGGATTACTCTTTATCCTCTTTGCCGTTACAAGCATGGTAATAAACAAACGCAACGGAAACCAAAACCAAAACCTATAAAGCTATGCTTACCGGGAGGCAACAGGAGATTATCGATACTGCGCTGGAAATTATTGCAACGACAGGTATCCAGGGACTTACGATAAAAAATCTCGCAAAACATATCGGGATTTCCGAACCCGCAATTTACCGACATTACGAAAATAAAATCAGTATCCTGATCGCGATTCTCGATTTTTTTAAAAGCAACGGTGAACAAATATTTTGCAGCCAAACAAACAGTGACGAAAAACCGATACGAAAAATCGAGCAAATTTTTGAACGTCACTTCCAACTGTTTGAAAAAAAACCTTCACTCGTCTGTGTAATTTTTTCAGAGGAAATTTTTCGCAATGAACCGATCCTGCAGGAAAAAATTAAAGAAATCATGGACATGAGCAGCAGGGTAATTACGGCAATGGTTGAAGAAGGACAGGCTAAAGGCGAAATCATCGCATCCATTGAATCGAAATACCTCACCCTTATCATTATGGGTTCACTTCGCATGATGGTAAAAAAATGGCAAATGGGCGACGCCTCATTCCATCAACAAAAAGAAATGAGTTCCTTGTTTGCAACCCTAAGAAAACTGATCGAAATCCCATCAAATAAAATAACATGATCCATTCACACCCATAATCGCATTATAAGCATAGGCCGATCATCCGGATAACGCCTACTGCTATTTCTTAACACCACAACACGCCGGGCGTTTAAAACATTAATAATCAAACACTATCTATATACGAAGTGTTAATTTTTTTACTTTCAGAGTTAGTTAATATTAACAAACATTGTATGACAAAAAGCAAGCGCACTTACAAAATTTTCTCATGGGGCATTCTTCTCGTGGTAACCGCAATCACGGTTTTATTCATCCAAACATTACGACAAAATGCCCGAATGGAGACCAATCTTGACGAATACATGCCCAAAACCCATCCGGCCTTTGTATACAGCGACCAGGCGGAAGAATGGTTTAACATCAAGGATGGAATTTTAATTGCTATTGAGAATAAAAAAGGGATTTATAACGCTGAAACCCTTAAAAAAATAAAAGAAATCACATTAGGGCTGATGGATTTCCCGGAGTTTGAAGCAAATGATGTGATGTCGCTTTATACAGCCGATAATATAGTAGGCACAGAAGACGGAATGGATGTCAGAGCCTTTTATAAAAGCATTCCTGCAACATCAGAAGAATTCAGGGAAATTCAGGCGGGAGTCCAAACCAATGATATGGTATCCGGGCGGATGGTTTCGGAGGATGAAACAGTAGCGCTGATTGTTGCCGGTATGGAGAGTGGTGCATTTACAACAGAATTTTATCATCAAATTGTTGATTTTGCGAAGCAGTTTGAAACCGGGGATGAGACCCTATATATTGCCGGGCGGCCCATTGTTGAAGGAACAATGGCACAACTGGGGCCGGCCGATATGAAGCGTATGGTACCTATCGTCCTTCTGGTAATCGGCCTCGTTCTTTACCTGCTACTCCGAAGCTTCAGGGCTACAGCAGCAACACTTTTCAGTGTATTTGTAAGTACGATCTGGGCCTTTGGCCTTATGGCGCTATTAAAAATCCCAATTTATTCAGTTTCAACGATGATTCCCGTTATGCTGATTGCAATTGGCGTTGCCTACGGTATCTACTATTACAATCACCTGAACCGGTATTTTCTGGAACATAAAGGAGCAACAACGATAAATGCTGCAAAATATGCCATACACATCCTTTTTGTTCCCCTCAGTATGGCGGCCTTCACAACCATTATCGGTTTTATTTCCCTTTTATCGTCGCAGGTTTATCCGATAAAATATTTTGGAATATTTACGGCAGCCGGAATTTTTTCTGCCTATCTTCTGGCTTTAGTGCTTTTACCTGCACTGGTCATTGTATTCGGATACAAACCCAGAGGCAAAAAACCAGATGTTAAAGCCATTGGCCATGGCAGAGCTTTTCGGTTTTTTTCGAATAAACTACTCCTGAACCGACGATGGGTATATGGTATCGTAGCATTTCTTCTGATATTCTCTGTTGTGGGAATTCAAAAAGTTTGGATAAACTCCAGTTTCCTCGATAATTTCGAAGAAAACAGTGAGATAGCCATGACCGACCAATTTGTTAACAGCAAATTCGGAGGCACCTCAACACTAAATGTGATTCTGGAAAGTCGGGAAACGGAAGCCTTTAAGCAACCCGAAAATCTGATAATCATGGATGAAATGCAGGCGGAAACGGAAAAACTTGCCCAGGTTGGAAATTCGTTCTCGCTGGCCGATTACCTGAAACGTATGAATAAAGTCATGCATGCGGACAGTGAAAAGTTTTACACCCTACCCGAAAATAAAGAGATGGTTGCGCAGTACCTATTGTTGTATGAAATGTCGGGCGACCCCGAAAACCTGCTGAAGGTTATCAACTACGACTACAACAGGACTAACATCACTTTTCAATTGAAAGGCGACGATTCGAAAACAATAAAAGAAGCCTTATCGGTTATCATGGGCTTTGAGAAGCGGTTAGAGCAACAAGGTATCTCCATAAATTTTGCCGGGTCAGGATATAAATCACTGGTGTTTACCAGTTTGATTCTTGAAGGACAAATTTTTAGTATCGCCATTTCACTGGGTATGGTACTCCTTCTTCTCACCCTGATGTTCCGAAGCCTGAAAGCAGGGCTCATCGGTTCGGTACCCATTCTTATTACCGCTGTACTCAGCTTTGGGGTAATGGGAATTCTAGATATTCCATTAAGCACGACCACTGCTTTACTTTCGAGTATTGCCATTGGAATAGGCATCGATTATGCGATTCACTTTTTACAGTATTATCGCCTCAACCTTGCCAATAGCCGGCTTAAAGTAACAGCCATCTATAAAACCATGAATCAAACCGGAAAAGCAATCTTGTTCAATGCCATAGTAGTCATCTCAGGCTTCTTAGTACTCACTTTTTCGGTTTTCCCGCCAAATCGCAAATTGGGTGCATTGGTATCTATGAATATGTTTACCAGTTTGCTTGGAACGCTCACCGTTATGATGATTCTGGTGTTCAGTTTTAACGTTTTTGTAAAGAAAAAATCAATCAAAAAAAAATCAAAAAAAATGAAAACAACTCAATTTTTTTTACTGGCAATTACTACACTGCTAATGACTACAACACAGGTAAATGCGCAACAAACCGGGCATCAAATCATGCAAAAAGTCTACAGCATCCCTTCGGGCGAAGATACGGAAGGAAACCTGACGATGACATTGACCAACAACCGAGGGGAGCAACGCATCAGAACCCTGAAGCAGTATATCAAAGACGATGGCCAGACAGAGAAGAGAATCATGTTTTTTACAGCCCCTGCTGATGTACGCAACACTGCATTCATGAACTGGAGCTATTCTGACGGGCGCAGCGACGATCAATGGATTTACCTTCCGGCGCTTAAACGCACACGACGTATAGCAAGCGACGGGAAAAACGACTCCTTTATGGGCTCCGATTTCACGTACGACGATTTGGGCGACCGACACCCCGACCAGGATAAACACCAACTGCTTCGGGAAGAAACCATCGGGGAAAGGGAATGCTTTGTAATTGAAAGCACGCCTAAAGAAGAAGATTACATCTACTCAAAAACACTTACCTGGGTGATGAAAGACAATTTTATTGGATTGAAACGTGAATTCTATGATGACAGAGGCAAACTGCTTAAGGTACTCCATATTAAAGCATTCGATAAAATCGACGGATTTTGGACAATTCTTGAAACCGAAATGTACAACGTTCAGAAGGAACACCGAACCAACATGAAATTCACAGAGGTTCAAAAGAACAAAGGGATTTCAGACAGCAAGTTTACCGAACGAAGCATGACCATCGGCTATTAACAGATTAAAGTTTGGAAAGGAAAAATATATAATAGTTAATCCGACAAGAAAAAAAAATGATGAAGCACATAATTATAATATCAACGCTCGTACTGCTGTTTTGGCAGTTGCCGCTTAAAGCTCAGCAGGAGCAAGACATCGAAATTAATGGATTCGTAAGGAACTACACCGGCGTTCTTACTGGGAGTGAAAATGAATTTTCGATAATTCAAAACACGTTTAATCTTTCTTTTGAGAAAAAAAACCAATCGGTAGGTTTTAAAGTAAATCCCTATCTGTACCATTATTTTGACCGCGAGCTGGAATTGGGATTAAGAGAAGCCTATCTGGATTTGCGGTTCGACAACCTGGACCTCAGAATCGGGAAACAACAAATAATTTACGGAAAGGCGGATGGTGTTTTTATTACAGATGTAGTGTCGCCAAAAGATTTACGGGAGTTTCTGTTACCCGACTTCGAAGAGATACGGATGGGGGTTACGGCAATAAAAGCCAATTACTATTTTGGAAATAATACCATCGAGGCGGTTTGGGTTCCTCTTTTTACTCCCACCCAAATGCCCGGAGACGCCTCTGTTTGGAAGCCAGAAATGCCATATCCGGTTATGCCCAGCTTCGATTACTCCACTTCAGAAATTATTCCCCGGCTGGAAAACAGCGAATTATTCTTAAGATTTTCGTCGATGGCAGCAAAGGCTGACTTTGAGCTTGTCGGGGGATATTTTTGGGCAGATGACCCGGCCTTGCACCTCACCAAACAGATTGACCCGGTCACAATGCAACTCACCGGATTGACCGTGCGTCCTGATTACCACAGGCTCATGATGGGAGGTGGCAGCATCGGAATTCCCGTTGGCCCCATTGTTTTAAGAAGCGAAGGAGGATATTATTCCGGAAAACACTTTCAAACCGCAGTCCTTACGGATCCCGATGCAACAGTAGAAAAAGATTATTTACACTATATGATAGGAGTGGATTACACGCTGGCAGGCATTAAACTATCCGCACAATTTATTCAGGAAAATATCCTCAACTATGAAGAAGGTATTCTGAATGATCAGTTGGAAAACACCATGACTTTTCTGGCAAAAAAAGATTTTCTGCGCGAAAGGCTTTGGATTGAACTATTTGCATATACCGGATTAAAACATTGGGATGCATTAATCCGACCTAAAATATCCTGGCTATTTGCTGATGGTTTTGATATTCAGGTGGGAGCGAATATTTTTACCGGAAACGAAGGACGATTTGGACAATACCATGATAACACAATGGTTTACTCAAAAATTAAATATAGCTTTTAATAGAATTGTTCTCTTCAGGAGACTATTTTACACTTACTTAAGAAGTTGAAGTAAAGGTGTATCCTTTCCATTGGTTAACCAATCCATTGAGAAGCGCACAAAAACACACGCACGGTAGTCATCCTTTTCAAAGAACAACCCGATATCACCCCCTGAAAGAAGGGTGAGCGATGCATAAGCAGCGGGGCCGGGGTAAATTGTTTTTTCAACCGGCCAGGATTTGCCTTCATCATAACTCATTCGGATGGTCAAATTTATCCTTTCCGACTTGCTTTTTGCATTAGCAAACAACAAACGGTTTCGCTGTGTTCCGTCCTCCCTATAACTGTAACGTAAAAGGCTTGCATTACATCCGGGATCCACTAAAACAGAATCCGGAAATGAAATCCAGCTTTTCCCTTCATCACTGGAAATATGCACATAACGGAATCCCGTACCATGCGTACGACTGTTTACCATCCATGCGCCATTGGCAAGCTCG
>RZYD01000759.1 GCA_009930445.1 Bacteroidia bacterium
TAATACCACCGGGACTTTTCTAGAAAATAACTGGCATGTTCAGTAATAACCAATAATGCTTATAACTAGTGCAAAGTCGAATACTTTTCCGGCAGAACCCTCGGTTTAAAACCCGCGTTTCCACAGGTAAAAAGCAACGGGACTTTTCTAGAAAAAAACCAGTAGCAACACTCAGGCAAAAGACAATAAAAAAAAGGAGGCTAGCAGCCTCCTTTCTAAATCTATTTCATATTGGCGATCACCAGCTTGTCTACCTCATCCTCTTTGAGATGATTCCCATCGTAAACAAGCTGGTGGTTTACGATGATAATCGTCTTTCCCTTTGGGGACACGCGAGCAGTAGCCACACACATTCCTTCATCGTTGACAAAATGCGTGTAAATAAACCCCAGGTCCGTAATCTGCGTTTCTTTGATCATGATAAGCCTCCGTTCTGTGTCATCGCTACAAAGCCGCGATGAAGGCTGTCTAATAATTGGAGGATTTTCCAATCCACAATTAAGAAAACAATAACAAGCATTATATAAAATACAAGATATAATATAAAATACTTTAAAATCTAAAACCAACAAAGTTTTCCAGATCAAACAAAAACCACCCTTTTCATATTTCAATTTTAAGGATGGTTTTATGTCAAAACGTGTCAATGTTCGTCTTTTGTTTTTAATCGTCTTAGAATCGATCCTGACGCGAAATTTGAATGGTTTTGAATGGATTTTGGACAAGAAAAAAGGGATCTTTCGATCCCTTTCGAACCCCTATGATGCGTTCGCATCATAGGGATATATGTATCCGTAAGGCTCAATGTCCTGTTCAATGTCCTCCGTCAACAGACGGACGTTAATCAACTTGCTATAATGTGGGGATTGTCGAACGTGTAATTCGACAACCCTTGTTTCTTCAATCCACGTCGCACAATGGGATCCAGCCCCCATTGCGATGTGATTTTCGACGATCTGGAACAGATCGTCGAATGGGCACACATAGCCCTTCTCCTCGATTCCATTGATGATAGAATTGACGGGACACATATCAACACGAACAGAAAAGATAGATGCGGACATAGCGGCCTCCAGAGGATGAATTGTTGTTTGGGAGAATTCCCAGATGCACACAAGAACAGGAATATAGAGTTCTATATTGTATGCAACATTTATTTTAAAGTTTTATTTTTTATTTA
>RZYD01000158.1 GCA_009930445.1 Bacteroidia bacterium
AAAAAAGCAATTTTGATGATTTTTTTGTGTTATTTTTTGATTTGTATAGAATTTGTATAGATTATTTTTACCAAATTTTTACGAGTAATAAAAAATAATGGTTTATATTTGTCACATAATACTTACACCAAACCTATACCCTGTAAGTATTTTTAAGACAACAAAACAGTCCGGCCCATCCAACCGGAGTTTATTGTGTTCCTAAACCAAACCAAAGATGAAAGAGTTAAACATTTTACTCGTTAGCCAGCATGAAAGCATCCGAAAGGAAGTGCGGGAAGTACTCCTTGCCCGACAATTTGTTATTTATGAAGCCTCCAATGCCCATGAGTGCTTTGAAATCCTCGAAAAATATCCCATTGACATCGCGCTGATCCGGGAAAACCTTCCCGGGCGCAGTGGAATGGATATTTTAAAGGAAATCAAAGACCGACAGATTGATACCGAAGTAATTATGGGGGCTGAAACCATCACACGTAACGATCTGATGCGGGCACTGCACCTGGGAGCGTCTGATTTTCTGGCCCTTCCGGCATGTACCGAAGACATTGTCAATGCAATTGATCAAACGATCAGCACACGTAAACTGGCCTGGCAACTTCGTATTAATCCTGTTATTGCCTCCGACAACGACATCAAATACACGTTTAAAGGGCAATCCAAAAAAATCCGACAGATCCATATGCTGGCGCGCCAGGTGGCTCACTCACACTGCAATTCAGTTTTGCTAACCGGCGAAAGCGGAACAGGCAAAGAGGTGGTGGCCCGGGCGATCCATAAAATGAGCCGACGCAATAATCACCCCTTCATTGCCGTCAATTGTTCTGCTGTACCCGAAGAACTTTTTGAAAGTTCCTTCTTTGGCTATGTAAAAGGTACCTTTACCGGTGCGGCCGAAGACCGTCCGGGATGGTTTGAAATGGCCGATGGCGGAACCCTGATGCTCGACGAAATCGGCGATCTTAAATATTCCCTTCAGAGTAAACTCCTGCGCGTGCTCGACGATATGGTTATCCGCCGCCTGGGTTCCAGAAAAGAAACAAAAGTAAATGTTCGGATTATTGCGGCCACAAACCAAAACCTCGAAGAAAAGATTGCCAACGGAAAATTTCGTTCCGACCTGTATCATCGGTTGACCCATTTCCGGATTTCCCTGCCAACCCTGCGTGAGCGCAAAGAAGACATCCCGCTTTTACTGGAACATTTTGCCTCCTATTTCAGCACCATCAATGGAAAAACACTGTACAAATTCGAAACGGAAATCCCAGCCCATCTCATGGAATACGATTTCCCCGGAAATGTCCGGGAATTAAAAAATATGGTGGAACGTGCTATGATTCTGTGTACCAGCAACACCTTACGCTGGCGCCATTTCCAGCCCTTTTTCAGCCACTCCGTCCATAAGCCGGAAACGGAAATCCCGTTTCAAAGCTATAACCTCACAGAGATCGAAGAAGAGATTATCCGGCAGGCACTGGAAAATTACGGATGGAATAAAACCCGTGCTGCTGATGCGCTAAACATCACCCGACAGTCGCTCGAACGGAGAATCCTTAAGCATCAGATTTATTCGCCTTCTCAAAAATAACCGTACACTCCCCCACTAGCCGGAATTCAGCCTCCCCTCCCCCCGATGCCTGTTTTCCGGCTTTTTTAATTCAACCGGTAAGCGAACTAACCGTACCGTATTTTCCCAAGTTATCACTTTAGTAAAAAAGTCCGGTGTCCGATTGTCCGTTTTCGGGCCCTAAAAACCCAACGCCCCACCAGAAGGGGAAGTCGGGTATTTCAGCCGATAAAAAAACACGAAAAATGACCAAAATCGTACACATAAACCATCGGATATCCGGGAGAACAGCAGGAATATTTATCGTATACTACTAATAATCAAATACTTAAATACAACGGCATAACAGTTGCAAAAGGTAAAAAGCCAAAAGGCTCAATACCACCCCGAACACCAGTTAAAGAAATGCAGCACGACATCTTAATATACAGTTTTGGAGCGGAAATATTTGTAACGCTTTGGGAGCAGGAAGAAGAATTCCGGATGGAGTTATACAATATGCGGGGGGAGTGCATCCGCAGCGGGGAATATGGTGCAGCGCCATTTCATCGGTTAAGGATGGATGTGGAGACAGGTTTTTACCGGATCCACCTGGAATTTCCCGGACGAAGTTTCGATGAAAAAATTTACCTGGAATCAAAATAACCTAATAAAAATTAAAACTTTAACAGGATGAAAACACTACAAACACAATTATTAATGCTATTGGCGTTGCTATTTACGCTATCGCTCAGTGCACAAACGACATTTAATGTGCCGAGCACGGAATATCCCACAATTCAGGCAGCTATTGATGCTGCTGCTGATGGGGATGTGATTAATATTGCAGCAGGTACCTACGATGAGGCACTGAATATCACAAAAAGACTTACGTTACAAGGCGAAGACCCGACCACTACGATTCTGAAAAACAGCACTGTAAATGCGCATACTCTTTCCGTTGCAAACACAGCTGATAATGTCACCATCAAAAACTGTGGATTTGATGCAAACGGCAGATTCATAACAAATGGGATCAATGCAATAAATTTTAGCTCAGGTGGGTGTGACCAATTCATGATCGACAATTGTACTTTTACCAACGGATACTATTGTGTTGTGAATGGCTATGTAAATAGTTTAACCATGCAAAACAGTACTATCGATAACTGTAAAAGTGGCGTGAATGTCCAAAAAGGAGATAATCTGAATATCACCAATACCACAATAAGCGTTATTGCTCAGGGAGAAGACAATGATACCTATTGTGTTCGTTTTGGGAATTCAACTCCGTCAAGCACAACTATGAATATTAATGGATGTACACTAACGGTCGATAAAAACAATTTTACAGCAACAGAAGGGACCTATCATGCGGCCGTAGTAATCAGAACCGGTGCTGCAGGAAATCTATCTCTTAATCAAAACTCCCTTGCCGGTGAAGTAGTAAATCTTTGTACTACACAATTGAATGCAACATGTAACTGGTGGGGAACAACAGCAGCCTCCACCATTGCAACTTTGGTAACAGGCAGCATAGATGTCTCAACGGTTCTGGATGCAGAGAATGGAACCTGTGTTGCGCCAACGACCAATCTGGTAACAAACGCTACAAACAATACGACATATACAACCATCCAGGCAGCAATAACTGATGCCGACGATGGTGATGTTATTGAAGTAAGTATAGGTACCTTTACCGAAATTCTCAATCTTCAAAACAAACAACTCACAATCAATGGTGCTGGTTCAACGCAGACAATCATTGATGCAACAGGAACAACAACTTATGCCATTCAGAATTTTGGTAACAATGTGACTATCTCAAATATTAAACTTATAAATAGTGGGAATTATGGATTTAAAGCTTCAGGGTGCAGTAATCTTACACTTACAAATATTTTAGCTGAAGATAATGCAAAAACAGCCATCGATATTCTTGGTGTGCAGGGAGCAACTTTAACTAACATTGAAGTTCATAATACAGCCGGTGGTTTTGGCCTTAGTATTGGTGACTCTGAGGATATAACAGTTGAGAATATAACCACATCAGGGAACAACTGGGCCGGCGTTACCATTCAGAGTAAGGGAGCTTGGTACCCCGTAGTATGCGACAACATTGTTTTCACAGGTACATTTAATGCTACCGACGATGTTGAACTTCTCATTGAAAAAGATCCTTATAATGAGGTATACTCTCCCATTACTAACCTTACTCTTCCAGCTCAATATGAATATGTTACATACGGATTAAGGAAGCCCGGAGATGAAGATTACATGCAATGGTACTATCAAAAAACACTGGCTGATGCAGAATCTTTTGCACAGGTAATTGCAGCTTCAACCTTTATTAATGTATATGTTGCAAATGATGAAGAGGATAACTTTTATGTAGCACCCGGATTAACCATCCAGGCAGCAGTTGACGCAGCTACTGCAGGTGATGTAGTGAATGTGGATGCAGGTACTTATATTGAGCAAGTTCATATCACTACAAATGATATTTCACTTATTGGTTCTTCCACCGATGATGTAATCATTAAATCCCCGGAAGAATTATCAGAATTCTATTCTACTTCCAATAACAACTATCCTGTTGTTTTTATTGATGGTGTTACTACTACAACAATAAAAAATCTTACGGTCGATGGTGATCATCAGGGAAATAGCAACTATCGGTTTCAAGGTATTGGGATTTGGAATTCCGGTGTAGTGCTCAAGGATCTCAAGGTTATAAATGTAATGGACAATCCTTTCTCCGGGGCTCAACACGGGGTTGGTGTTTATAGCTATAATAATACCGGTGGTCCCTACACAATCAACATCGACAATGTAGATGTTACTGATTTCCAAAAAAATGCGTTTGCAATTTGTGGTGAGGGCGTAACATCATCAATAACAAACTGTGATGTTGTTGGAGCAGGTCCTACAGATGTTACAGCCCAAAATGGAATTCAGGTATATGGTAAAAATTCAGTATCAACAATAACAGATTGTACAATCTCAGATATTGAGTGGACTGGCGAGACATGGACTGCGTCCGCATTCTTATCACATTATGCAGATTGTGAAATATCCAATGTTGACATTACCAATGGGCAAACGAATTTCTACACCTATGGTTCCAGTATTACTCTGAATAACTCATCAATCACAAATCCTTCTGGTGATGCATTCTATGGTTATGCACTGAGTCCTGAATCGACAAAAAATCAAATAATCCCTGAAGCCTCACCTTACTTTGATGAATCCTTTATGGGTGATCAAAAAAGCACTTCGAATATTAATGTTACTATTAGTAATCTTGATATAACAGGTTTAGATTTTGAAAATAGCTGGGGAATTGGAATCCTTGCAGACCCAAATTCTCAGGCAACAGCTTCTATTACAAACTGTAATATATCTCATTTTGATTATGCTATTGTTGCTTATGACTATTCAAGCGATGAAACAGGTATTGTGAATATATCTGCACATGAGAATAATCTATCGGATAATACTTTTGGATTTGGCTCAAACTCTACTATTCTTCAAAATGCAAACCGAAACTACTGGGGAGATCCAACTGGTCCTTATCATTTAGACCTCAATCCAAATGGACTGGGCGCTGAGGTGGAGGATAACATATCATTCTTCCCCTACTACACCGACGCAGCAATGACTACACTTTGCGAAATGCCGCCGGTGTATAACTCATCGCAGGAAACTTACGCCACCACGATCCAGGGCGCTATCGATGCTGCCAACGACTACGACGTGATTATGGTTGCTCCCGGTACTTATACCGAAAGGGTTGTTATTGATAAGCCGCTTTCGCTCTACGGCGCAACCTACGATGTGTCCAAATATGGATATACCATACCTGCCAATTATCAGTGGGATGATAATTCAGAATCTGTAATCAACTATCCCGGAAACCTTCCTGAGGATATTTTTCAGGCTGTGGATATTCTATCGTCAGATGTTACTTTCAAAGGCTTTATCGTCCAGATTCTTAATGCTAAAAAAGATTTTGATAATAACCTGCTACGTATCAATGGTACGATAGATCGTCCTGATGATGACCACATGACCCTTGATAACATCACCATCGAAAACAATATTCTGGGTCCGGTAACCAATACTGCCAGCCAAGACGGAACATACGGCAGAATGAATCTTTACCTTGCAACACCTTGTTATCCAGCCGATTACCAAGGACTCACAAATTCCACTATTGCTGATAATAAAATTATCGATGCCCTTGGAAATGGTAATAACATTTTCATTTGGGGTGCTGCTGAAGCGT
>RZYD01000760.1 GCA_009930445.1 Bacteroidia bacterium
CGTCATAATTTTCGGGGTAAACGAATTATTCAGGGAATCATTGATCTGCCGGTGGTAATACCCCATAGCGCGGCAGGTATTGCCTTGCTGGGGGTTTTTTCAGATCAGGGCCTCCCGGGGAAAGCTGCCTCGCTTATGGGCTTCAGTTTTGTAGGTACTATGGCCGGTGTTATTATTGCCATGGCTTTTGTAAGCCTGCCTTTTCTTTTTAATGCTGCCCGCGACAGTTTTGAACAAGTGGATATCCGCCTCGAACATTCGGCTATGAATCTCGGTGCCACCCGATTGCAGTCTTTTTTCCGGATTGCACTGCCTCTGGCAAAAAACGGGATAATCTCCGGGATGATTATGATGTTTGCACGGGGCATGAGCGAGTTTGGCGCCGTTGTCATTATTGCCTATTATCCTATGATTACTCCGGTAATGATTTACGACAGGTTTGCCTCCTTCGGCCTTGATGCTTCCCGGCCCGTGGCGCTGATCTTTATATGTATTGCCCTGGCTGTTTTTATTTTAATCCGGCTGATTACACGTAACCGTTATGCTGCACGTTAACAACCTGCATATTGAAGCCGGGAGTTTTGTTATTCCTTCGGTAAGCTTCAGGGTGAAGCCGGGAGAATATTTTTTTCTCCTGGGCGAGAGTGGTGCCGGAAAGTCGCTTATTCTGGAAGCTATTGCCGGCATTCAGCCCCTCCAATCCGGAAGCATTCGGGTAAATGGCGAAGATATTACCCATCGGCCGTATCATCGGCGAAAGGTGGGAATGGTATTTCAAAACCTGGCATTATTTCCCCATCTGACGGTTTTTCAGAACCTGGCATTTGCACTGAAAATTCAGAAATCCGCCACCCATGAAATTGTTTCTGCCGTGGATGCAATGGCCCGGCGGATGTCGATAGGCCATCTGTTAAAACGCAAACCCGGTACCCTGAGCGGAGGGGAACACCAACGCGTGGCACTCGCCCGCACCTTGATTATGAATCCTGCTGTATTACTCCTCGACGAACCGTTGTCATCGTTGGATATTTTATTGAAAGAAGAGATGACGTCAGTTTTAAAGGAGGTACACCGCAGCGGCCAGACTATTCTGCATGTTACCCATGATTATCGTGTGGTAAATTATTTAGCTGATCAGATTGCCATCATCGGGAAGGGTGTGTTGTTACAACAGGGAAC
>RZYD01000761.1 GCA_009930445.1 Bacteroidia bacterium
CTCTCGTTTAATGCCAACGAAATGCATTACAATTATAAAACCGAACAGGGGATTATTAAGGATGTAAAAACGCAGGAAGGGGAAGGTTTTTTACATGGCGATGTGGTAAAAAAGCTTGAAGACAATACTTCGAACATGGGCGAAGGCTGGTATACCACCTGTAATGCCGATCATCCGCATTTTGCCTTGCATTATAAACGGGCGCGTGTTATCCCGGATGATAAAGTGGTGACCGGACTGGCATGGATTGAGATTGAAGACGTCCCCCTGCCCATTGGGTTGCCCTTTGGTTTGTTTCCGCTTACCAAAGGCGCTACTTCCGGAATTGTCATTCCTCGTTACGGGGAGCAGGCGAACCGGGGGTATTTTCTGGAAAATGGAGGATATTACTGGCATATTAATGATTATTTCGACCTGAAAGTGTTGGGAGATATCTATACACGGGGTTCATGGGCCATAAAACCTTCGTTACGCTATAAATTGCGGTACCGCTATAGTGGAAACTTCAGTTTTAGTTATGCGTTGAATAAAGTGGGGCAGCCCAATACTACCTCCTACCAGGAATCTACCGATTTTCGTATCCGGTGGAGCCACCAGCAGGATCCCAAGGCCCGGCCTAACAGTACTTTCTCTGCAAATGTGAACATTGTAAGTAACAACTTTAATAAATATACCCCTTCTTCTACCCGCGATTATCTCTCCAATACCTACAGCTCCAGCGTTTCGTATCAGGCTAATCTTTTTCAGAACCGTGCTAACCTGACCCTCAATTCCGGGCTCACGCAGAATACTTCTACCCGGTCGCTAAAAGTAACCTTACCCGCGATGACACTGAATGTGAATCGCTTTTATCCGCTTAAAAGAAGAAATCCCGTGGGAAAAAAAAGGTGGTATGAAGATATCTCCGTGCAATATAATATGGTGGCAGAAAATTCTTTAAATACCATCGATTCGGTTTTGCTGATGAATTATGAAAACGGCACCTTGCCCCAACAGTTTAATAACGGAATGCGCCATACGGTTTCGGCTCAAAGCCCCATACGGATCTTGAAGTACCTGAATATGACCAATTCGGTAAGTTATTCCGACCGTTGGTATCTGCAGCATGTGGAGCAAAGCTGGAACAGCGATACCCTTTTTAATGGCAACGACACCCTGGTAGGGTACGTACAAAC
>RZYD01000762.1 GCA_009930445.1 Bacteroidia bacterium
GAATCATGGTTTGATACGTTGTGGAAGGTTGCAGGTTTTCCAGCGTAACTGTATGGTGGTTTCTGGTCAGGATAATTGTTGTCCAGTCGTTTGCCGATGCTTCTTTATAATACACGTAATAGCGGTTGGCAAAGTATGAAGGATTCCAGTTCAGTCGGATAAACGTTTCTTCTACCTGTGATGCATAGAAATTTCCCGGTGTGGAAGGGGAGGCGTGAACTGTGATTACAAACCTGCATTGTCCGGTGCAATTTCCTATACCGTTCAGGATATAATCGATCCGGTAATTTCCCGGCCCCATGGCGGCGGGGTCGAAAGTAGTTAGGGTATCTCCGCCAAGCAGGTAAATTCCGCCGGCAGGAGTAGCCTCGTTAAGCACAAAGGCCGGATCGCCGGAGCAAACATGTAAACGCCCGGGACATACAACCTGCTGGAGTGAATCGACCGTGATGTAGAAGGGGTCTGCACCATAACAGCCTGTAATTGAGTCTGTCCAGGTGTAGTAAATTTCATGGATTCCATATCCTGCCATTGTAGGGTCGAAAATATTATTGTTAATGCCAGGCCCTGTATATTCGCCTCCTTCAGGAATTCCTCCGTTGAGCAGAATGGGTACAAGATTATCCCCGCATAAAGCCATATCCTCCGGGCTGATTACTATCGGAGCCGCCACAACCGTCACGGTGAAGGCACATTCAAGGGTGCAGGCAGTGTTTTCCGGCGTAAGGGTATAAATAACGGTATGTTCACCCGATCCTGCTTCTTGCGGATAAAAAAAGCCATTTTCAACAGAATTACCCCAATAGATTCCTCCGGGCGTTCCTCCTTCGAGCAGAAATGGAGGATCATTCTCACAAACCTGAAGGGATGGCGGGCAGATTATCGGATTAATTACTTCATTCACTACCGGAATTATCACCTCTGGGTTTTCCGGATCATTAGTAGTAATTATCAGCATTTCTTCATGTATTCCTTCAACAATGGTTTCGGCTGAAAGAATAACCGGGAGTGCAACAGAATTTCCGGCAGGTATGATCTGCTGGGTTTCGGGAACGGACAGCCATTGCGCAGTTGGCGCCTGAAGGATACACAACAGGTTTTCTCCACCGGTATTGCTTATTGTTATTTCAAGGGTATCTGTTGCGCATAGCGCCATGAGGTGGTATAGGCTGTCG
>RZYD01000159.1 GCA_009930445.1 Bacteroidia bacterium
AACTGGCTGATAAAACCATTTACCATGGCATTTTTTGCCTGGATTTTTTTCTCCAAACTATATTCAGCCTTTATTTCACCTGAACTTGCCGGTGAATTTATCGCCGGGGCCATTCTTTTGGGAGCTGCTCCCTGTACCGCTATGGTCTTTGTGTGGAGCTATCTCGTCGATGGTGATCCAAATTACACCCTGGTGCAGGTTTCTGTCAATGATTTAATAATTTTGGTCGCTTTTATTCCTATTGTGGGTTTATTATTAGGCATTACGAACATTAAAATTCCATACGATGCGTTACTGGCAAGTATTGTTGTTTTTGTAGTAATACCGCTTTTTGCCGGATACATCACGCATAAAATGCTCACAAAACGGAAAGGAGAAGAATGGTATACAAAAAAATTTCTTCCCCGGTTTAAACCCGTTAGCATCATGGCCTTGTTGCTCACTCTGGTATTATTGTTTGCCTTTCAGGGGGTTATTATTATAAAAAATCCGTTACTTATTGTTTTGGTGGCCATTCCGTTGGTTATTCAAACGTACTTTATTTTTTTTGTAGCTTGGTTTGGCGGTCGGAAACTGAAACTTCCCCATGCCATTTGTGCTCCGGCGGCTCTGATTGGTGCGAGTAATTTCTTTGAATTGGCGGTAGCGGTGGCAATTGCTCTTTTTGGTCTGAAATCTCCTGCCGCAATGGTTACGGTGGTTGGTGTTCTGGTTGAAGTTCCGGTTATGTTGTCGTTGGTAAAACTGGCCAACAGGTGGAAATATTAGAGTTTGTAGGCTTAAAATGCGCGATTTATTACCATTGCTTCTCCGGCTCAATAGAGGCTTATCGAGAATAAAAAGTCCGGAAAATCAAAAATTTCCCGGACTTCAAAGGATTGAACCACAAAAAATTAACTCATAAAGATTTTCATGTCTTCGTCCACTGTGGTAATTCCTGCAATACCGAAATTATCAACGAGAACATTGACCACATTCGGTGAGAGGAAAGCAGGAAGTGTTGGGCCGAGGTGGATGTTTTTCACACCTAAGGATAAGAGTGCCAGTAATACAATTACGGCTTTTTGTTCGTACCATGCAATATTGTAGGCGATAGGCAGTTCATTGATGTCATTGAGCTCAAAAATCTCTTTCAGCTTCAGGGCAATAACCGCCAGGCTGTAGGAGTCGTTACATTGACCGGCGTCAAGTACACGGGGAATACCGTTGATATCGCCCAGTGGCAGTTTATTATACCGGTATTTGGCGCATCCGGCGGTAAGAATTACCGTATCTTTCGGCAGCGCCTGAGCGAATTCAGTATAATAATCACGACTTTTCATCCGGCCATCACATCCAGCCATTACAAAGAATTTCCGGATAGCACCCGATTTCACGGCGTCAACTACTTTATCGGCCAGCTGAACCACCTGATTATGCGCAAAACCACCCACAATGGTGCCTGTTTCAATTTCTTTAGGAGGTGCAGTACGTTTTGCATGCTCAATTATGGCAGAGAAATCTTTTTTCCCGCCATCTTCCCTTTCAGGAATATGTGTACAGCCGGGGAATCCGGAAGATCCGGTGGTATAAATCCGTTCTTTATAAGAATCTTTCGGGGGTACAATGCAGTTGGTGGTAAAGAGAACCGGACCATTAAAAGTTTCGAATTCTTCTTTTTGCTTCCACCAGGCATTTCCATAGTTGCCTACGAAATGTTCATATTTTTTAAATACCGGATAATAGTTGGCCGGAAGCATTTCCGAATGGGTGTAAACATCCACTCCGGTTCCCTGGGTTTGTTCAAGAAGTTCTTCCATATCTTTCAGGTCATGCCCTGAAATGAGAATTGCGGGGTTGTTTCGCACGCCAATATTCACTTCGGTAATTTCCGGATTGCCATACGATTCGGTATTTGCTTTATCCAGCAGGGCCATCACATCTACCCCATTTTTACCACATTCGAGCACCAGGCTCACCAGTTCATCAACCGAAAGATCCTTAGTTGTTGCGGCAAGTCCTTTATGCAGAAATTTATATACCGAGTCGTTGAAATAGCCTAGGTTCATTGCATGTTCACCATACGCAGCCATCCCTTTCAACCCATAGGTAAGCAACTCTTTCAACGACCGGATGTCTTCGTTTTCGATGGTAAGAATCCCTATCATGGCTGCCTTTTTTTCCATTTCTTCTTCCTTTTCACTCTGCCATGTAGTGCAGCTGTGGAGCCCTTCAGGGATAGTAATACCATTGTGTTCAATCCGTTGGCGGAGAAGGGATCGTACGTTATAACCTTCTCTGATTTTTTGCACCACGGCACCACGGTCGAAGTTTGCATTCGTAATCGTAGTAAAGAGTGCTTCCATTACAAACTTATCGGCCTCTTTTGTGCTGATATTATGTTGACCTGCAATTTCAGCAAGCACCGAAATTCCTTTGGCTACAAAGACCAGCAAATCCTGCAAATTGGCTACATCCTCGGTTTTACCGCAAACCCCTTTTACTGTACAGCCCGTCCCTTTGGCTGTTTCCTGACATTGATAACAAAACATTGACATAAGTTTTTTTTTAAGTTTGATACAAAAGTACTTCCTGTCCGGCCGGCTGGTTGTAACATTTGTTACACAAATAGCAGGAGTTTGGGGTTGATTTATGAATCCAATCCAAGAATATTTTTTAGGCAAAAAAAAACCGTACTGTGAACAGCACGGTTTTTTTGGTATTTATAGCGTTAGTTTTTTTTATTGGGTAGATCGAGGCCATACACTTTTCGTTTGTCTACTCTTTTGAGGATAAAGGAAAGCACTATAGCGGCAACCCCAAAGCCTGCGAAAATTAGTTCCGGAACGGTATAGTCATATTTCATGTCGGTATTGCCTGCAGCGATTAAATCAGCAACGCCGGGGTTCGATGCACTCAGTGCCCATCCAATGAGAATCGGCACTGCCAGTAGTCCGATGTTTTGAATCCAAAAGGTTAAGCCATAGGCTGAACCCAGGAAACGATCCTCTACAATTTTTGGAATGGAAGGCCACATGGATGCGGGAACCAGCGAAAAGGCCAGACCCAGAATGACAATGGTGGCATAGGCAATAAAAGGTGAAAATACATCGGCAGGCACCAGTGCGAAGATGAGATGTGAGACGGTAAGTAAAATTGCTCCGTAAAGCATCATGGTGGCACCAAGGCCTTTTTTATCAAGGAATGCCCCAATAAATGGGGTTAGAACCATAGCACCGATAGGGAAATAGGAAAAAATGGCAGCTGCTTCTTTAATGGGGACATCAAGTTTTGAAGCCAGCATATCTGTGGCGAATTTCTGGAAGGGGAAAATGGCGGAATAAAACAGCACACATAATCCGGCAATAGCCAAAAATCCAGGGTTTTTTAAAATAAGCAATAAATCGCTAACGCGGAAGGGATCTTCAGGCTCCAGCGTGGCATCGGCTCCAATTTCCTTGTCGAGCCTGATATCCATAAAGGTGTATACAACAAAGGTGAGAAAGCCAACGCATAGGAAGGCAAGCCCCCAGAAGATTGCATTTGTGG
Source organism: Bacteroidia bacterium (assembly GCA_009930445.1). GTDB lineage: Bacteria > Bacteroidota > Bacteroidia > Bacteroidales > BM520 > BM520. The sequence continues at coordinate 3,529 of RZYD01000159.1, forward strand.
CGCCACCGCTTTCTGCAAAAATTGGCGAAAGACGAAATACAGCAAAAACACCCAACCGGGCTACGGCCATTTCAAGTCCCATAGCCAGTGCCAGCTCTTTGCCTTTAAACCATTTAACAATGGTTTTTGACACCGTAATACCGGCCATTTCTACCCCCACACCAAAAATTGCAAAGCCAAAAAATGCCAATTTTGCAGAAGAGGGTACGGCTGTCCAAAAAGTACCAAGCCATTCGGATAACGCAGTGGCGGCAAATGCATCCGTTAAAGCAAAATATTTTATTCCTCCCCCAATAACCATGGCCAAACCTGAGACATACATGGTAAAACGTATGCCCATTTTATCCAGAATGATTCCGGAAAGAATCAGAAAAAAGGCAAAAACATTAAGAAAAAACTCAGAGCCACCCAGCATACCAAATGTTTCCGGAGACCATCCGTGGTTTTCTTCCAGCAGCCGTTGTAAAGGAGCAGCAACATCAACAAAGAAATAGGCAAAAAACATGGTGAGGGCAATCAGTCCTAATGCAATCCAGCGTGCAACGGCTGATTCTCTCAACGAAGCTTTAATTTTTTCCATAATTAAGGTTTTTTATCGGTTTTACAAGCAGCTAAAGTAGAAAAAAATGGAACTAAAATAACCGGATCAAAAAGTTCCTTTTTTGAAAAAGCAAATTTGTTCGTTTTATACCCTTTTATTGTTGGAGTGAATGGCTGATTGTCGTGGTTTTTGTTTTATGGTTAGCTTTCCTTTCAGGGTTACTAAGCAATAATCAGGGGTGTGGAAAACATACGATTTTTTATTTTCCAATCGCATTGTATAGGTGTATTGAAATTTTAGCTGCAACTTTGCGCCATGAATCGTCCGGTAACATCCCAGCAGCAAAAAACACTAGAGATGGAAACAAAATCCATCGGCAGGCTGATGTGGCAGTATTTTGTGCCAAGTTTTATCGGAGTTATGGTGAATTCACTGTATAACATTGTGGATCGCGTGTACATTGGTCAGGGAGTAGGCAGCCTGGCGTTGGCCGGGTTGAGTGTTGTCTTTCCGATTATGATTATTGGGGCTGCATTTGGGATGATGATTGGCATCGGCTCAGGCGTTCGGGTTTCCATCAATCTGGGAAAAAAGGATTTTTCCCGGGCAGAGCAGGTGTTGGGGAATGGATTTACATTGATGATTCTGGTGTCGGTGCTTTACACTATTGCCGGATATGTACTTAAGGATCCTTTGTTACGATGGTTTGGTGCAACAGGTGCCACCTACGATTATGCCCAGGAGTATCTTGATATTATTCTCGCGGCAGGATTATTTCAAACGGTTGGATTTGGCCTGAACAATATCATCCGTGCGGAAGGGAATGCCCGCATTGCCATGTACTCTATGCTCCTTTCGGCAGGGGTAAATATTGTTTTGGATCCGATTTTGATTTTTGGTTTTGGAATGGGCGTTGCGGGTGCAGCATGGGCAACGCTTATCTCTATGGCAGCATTGGATGTATGGGTGTTAAACCATTTTTTGAGAAGCCGGAAATCGGTTATTAAACTTCGTCTTCCGGCAATGCGCCTTGATTGGCGGATTGTAAAATACATCATTGCCATTGGGATTTCCCCGTTTAGTATGCAAGTTGCTTCATCTGCGGTGCAGGCCATCCTGAATACGCGACTCATTACTTATGGAGGGGATCTGGCCGTTAGTGCCATTGGTATTATAAACAGTATTTCTATGTTGGTTGTAATGTCGGTTGTCTCCATTACAATGGCAGCACAACCTATAATCGGTTACAATTACGGCGCACTTCAGTTTGGCCGGGTGAAGGAAACGCTAAAGCTTTCTATGCTTTCGGCCACGCTGGTGAGTGTTTTTACCTGGGCCATCATTATGTCATTTCCCGGTTTTATTGTGAAGCTATTTAACACCAGCGATCCGGAGCTTTTAGCGATTGGAGTGCACGGTTTACGTATTTTCTTATTCATGTTGCCCATCGTGGGATTTCAGATTGTGGCAGGTAATTATTTTCAGGCAGTTGGAAAAGCGAGCACATCACTTTTCCTCACCCTACTGCGTCAGGTACTCGCACTGATACCCTTATTGTTAATTCTTCCCCCCTTATTTGGCCTTGAGGGGGTTTGGGGTGCGATGCCTTTGGCCGACATCTTTTCGGCTTGTGTAGTTTCTTTCTTTTTGACACGGGAATGGAAACAGCTGTCGCGTAAAGAGTTGGCTGTTATGGAATCCTCTGTTATTTTTCCTTAAATTAAAATCTGAAATAAAT
>RZYD01000763.1 GCA_009930445.1 Bacteroidia bacterium
TGTACAAATTTGCCCCAAAGGTACAAAACCAGATTATTCAGAGAAATACTATTTTTGCAGCGTAAGAAAGAAAACCATGATCATTCATAAATTCGGCGGGGCTTCCTTAAAAGACGCCGCTTCCATAAAAAAATTATCCGACCAGACAGCGACGTTTTCGGGCCGGGCAATCGTGGTTGTTTCTGCCATCGGAAAAACCACCAATGCCCTGGAGAACCTTGTAGCCCTGGCCTATGCAGAAAATAAAAAATGGCAGGCCGCATTGAACAGGATTGAAACGGATCATCTACGGATTACCGATGCACTCTTTTCCAGCAGGGAATGCCCTGCCGCTAAGGAGATACAACACCTTTTCAACCAACTCAGGGATTATGTCGACTCAGATATCCACCTGGTTTACAATAAATTATACGACGGAGTAGTTTCCTTTGGCGAACGGTTCAGTTCTACAATCGTACGGCACTTTTTCCATAAACAACACATAATAGTTGAACCGATTAGTGCACTGGAGATTATTTTTACCGACACCACCTTCAGAGAAGCAAAAATCGATTGGAAGAAAACAGAGGCAGCGGTAAAGAAAAGAATAACGAGCCGCCATAAACTCTATATAACAGAAGGTTTTATCGGGAGTAACGGATATGGGATCCCAACGACACTCGGGAGAGAAGGATCGGATTTCAGTGCAGCCATTCTGGGAAATATTCTCAATGCCAAAGAAGTAAGGATATGGAAGGATGTGGATGGGTTGTACAATGCCGACCCGAAACAGTTTCCTGAGGCCATATTACTTCCAAGGGTAAGCTACCGTGAATGCGTTGAACTTGGGTATTACGGAGCCCGCGTAATTCATCCCAGAACCATTCTGCCATTGCAACGTAAAAGCATTCCGCTCTATATTCAATCGTTTTTGCATCCGGAGCGACAGGGCACGTTGATTTGCAGCCATACAACAGAAGTGGTGGCCATTCCCTGTTTCATCATCAAAAATAACCAATGCCTGATCACCCTCACTCCTTTAAATTTGGGTTTTATGGCCGAAGAATATGTGGAAGAGATCATCGGCGTTTTAAAAACCCATGGTATCAGGGTGAACCTGTTGCAATCATCGGCAGTAAACCTTACCGTATGCTTTGATTACGATGCTTACCGTTTCGTTCCGTTGCGGCGTGA
>RZYD01000007.1 GCA_009930445.1 Bacteroidia bacterium
AGAACACTGGACACGTTATCAGATGCACCATGAAAATGATGCGCTCATTGCGGAGTTACCGGCCCAACCTGCCGCTGGCAAACTGGAATACCGTATTTTTCTTAAAACCGATTCGCACGAATTCTCAATTACAGACGACCCCATAGTCATCCGTTTCAAAAACCCCGTTCCGGAATATATTCTTATTCCGCATATACTGTTTATGTTTCTGGCCATGGTGTTCAGTATGCGTACTGGTTTTGAAGCTTTGATTCAAGGTAAAAAAACCAGGCGCCTGGCAGGGATCACTACCCTGCTTTTGTTTCTGGGAGGGCTGATTTTGGGCCCATTGGTACAATATTTTGCATTTGGTGATTTCTGGACCGGATGGCCCATTGGAAAGGATCTTACAGACACTAAAACCATGATTTCGTTTATTTTTTGGGGTATTGCCTGGCTGAAGCTAAGAAAAAACCCAGGAAACCGCTTCTGGCCAGTATTCGCCAGTATCATACTGCTGATGGTTTATCTTATCCCGCACAGCCTGTTTGGGTCGGAGTTTGATTATTCATCCGGACAGGTAAAAACCGGGAAATAAAAACACAAACGCATGACGTATCTTATTGCAGCCCTAACCCTGTTTATTTCCATTCTTGCCTTCAGCCGGCCGGAATTGACCGGGCAGTTGAAATTCAATGCCTACGCCATCCATTCGCATCATCAGTATTACCGTTTTTTCAGTCATACGCTGGTGCATGGCGGAGTGGCTCATTTAGTTTTCAATATGCTGGTTCTCCTTTCGTTTGGTATTGCGGTAGAAGAGTATTACCGGACCATCTGGGGTGTCAACGGGCTCTTTTATTATTTTGTGCTCTACTGGGGAGGCGCACTGCTATCTTCTGCACCCTCGTATTTTAAACACAGATCCAACAGTGGATACAATGCCGTAGGAGCATCCGGTGCCATCTCAGCGATTGTATTTGCCAGCATTCTTTTCGACCCCGGGAATAAAATTTATATTTTTTTAATACCCTTTGGCATCCCGGCGTTTATTTTTGGCGCAGCCTATCTGATTTTCAGTGCCTGGATGGCCCGACGGAATGTCGGCAACATTGGACATGATGCCCATTTTTGGGGGGCAATATTCGGATTCATCTTCACCCTCTTGCTAAAACCTGATCTGATTGTTCGTTTTTTCCGCCTGATTAAGGCCATGTAAAAAACCCCTTATGGGAATTATCATTTTTGATCGGCTCAAATATAAAAATCCGCCGGATTTCTATTAACTTTGCATTCTAAGCTAAAAAACAGAAACCATGAAAAAATTGCATTTAATCGGTCTTTTTATTTTCACTCTGGTCATAATTGTATCCTGCGGTAAAAAAACCTCAGTAAAAGAAATGCACCATCCGGGAACAGAAATCCTTTCGGAAAAATACGAATATTATACCGACGAAAACGGAAAAGAGATTAAAAATGGATTTTATGAATATTACAATGAGTCAGGAAAATTGTCGACTAAAGGGAAATACAAAAAAAACCTACGGGTTGGAAATTGGGAAAAATACCATGAGAACGGAGCGGTACGCAGTATTGCAATTTTCAAAAACGATAGTTTAAATGGTCCCTACGAGGCCTTTTATCAGGATGGGACTACAAAAAGCACTATCATGTATAAAGGGGGCAAACGTAATGGAGCCTATAAAAGTTTTTACCAAAACAAACAATTGCAAACAGCAATAAATTATCGCGACGGCAAACGGGAAGGAATACAAAAAAATTACGCCGAAGATGGAACCTTGCTTTTTGAAAAAGAGTATCGCAACGGGGTACCCCACGGATTGTATAAAAGTTTTTACAAAGATGGGACAATCAAAGAGACTGGTTATTATAAATTAGCACAACCTGACAGCCTTTGGACCACCTTTAATGAGGCCGGTAAAATTATGGGAACCACGCAGTACAATCAATAAACAGAAGCACTATGCAAAGGTATTATTACCTCCTCCTCAATACTCTGCTTCTGGGCGCCACCTTTTCAGGGCTGGCCTACCCCGGAGAAGTGGTAAAACGAATCAAAGCACCGTCAACCCATCCGTCGGGAATCACTTTTGATGGGAAAAACCTGTGGGTATGCGATCAAAAAACCGACCTTTTTTATTGTATCGATACAGAAAACGGAGCTATCGTAAGAACACTTTCGGCACCCGGATACTGGCCTGAGGCAATGGCATGGGATGGAGCGTTCCTCTGGAGCACCGATGCCAAAGATGGCCTACCAAAATCTGAACATTATTCAGCACAGCTCTATAAAACCGATCCACTATCAGGCCAGGTAGTACATTCTACAGATGCACCTGAACCGCTGATGAAAGGGCTCTCGTCAGACGGCAATTATTTATGGAGCATCGACAAATCCTCCGGACAAATAATTCTTTTCAGCAGCACCGACGGCACAACCCTTCGGACAGTGCCAGGCCCTACCCGCAGTGCAACCGGTATAGCCTACGACGGGAAATATCTCTGGGTCAGCGATAATAGCAAAAATCAGTTGTTCATGACGGATCCACTGGATGGGGCGGTGCTTCTCACCACAGAACTCCCCGGGCCCTATATCCGTGGTATCACCTACGATGGAAAATACCTTTGGGCCATTGATTCACAAACCGACTCTCTGTACAAAATCAAAACCAGAGATGAACAGAAATACCGGCTTACCAACCCACAAAAACTCAACCTCACCTTTAATCATCTGACTACCAACTTCGGCCCCGGAGAGGTTCATTCACTGGATGTACATATCGCTGTACCCGAATCACGAATAAACCAAAAAATTACGGGCAAAACGGTCTTTTCACCGCAAGGATATGTAATTGAAACGGACAACTGGGGGCAAAAAACTGCCCATTGGCAAGTTGCACCTTTGGCTAACGACGAACATTTTGAAGCAACCATGCAGGTATCTGCTGAAACCTGGGACCTGCAATACTTTATATACCCTGAACAGATTGGGACCGAAAATGATATTCCTGCAGAAATCAAACAACTCTTCCTGCAGGATAATGAAAAGTATCAAATTACTGATCCGGTGATCAAGGAAGCCGTGCAGAAAGCCATTGGAAAAGAAAAAAATCTTTATAAAAAGGCATGGAAACTCTACCGCTATGTTCAGGAAAACATGTTTTACCAGATGGCAGGAGGTTGGAATACCGCACCTGCCGTTTTATTACGTGGAAACGGATCCTGTTCCGAATACTCTTTCGTATACATTGCCCTTTGCAGAGCAGCTGGCATTCCGGCACGTTACGTGGGGGCAGTTTCGGTGCGACAGGAGAAGGCACAGCTCGATGATGTCTTCCACCGGTGGGTGGAAATATTCCTTCCGGGCTATGGATGGATCCCCGTTGACCCCTCAGGTGGTGACTCAGACTCTCCCGCACATCAGGCAGCCTTTTTTGGTGCGGTGAGAGGAAAATATATCGTAACCACCCAATCAGGCGGCGGCTCAAACACAATGGAATGGACCTATAATTCCAATGAATTCTATACTGCCGATCCGAAGGCATATATTGTTACCGATACTTTCGGCGACTGGGATATTAGTAAGTAATAAAAACTAGCGAAAAATGAAAAAAATTGTGCTTTTCGTATGCACCCTTATTCTTACATTATTTTCTTCGGCGCAACAGGCGGAAAGAATAAAGATCGAGGTGGCTCCCAATGGCAGGGATTTAAAAATCTATCCCTTACCAGCAAAAGAAGGCAGCCCGGTCTTATTCATTAACCAATACGGAATGCCTGGTTTTGAAATCGAAGGCGAAAGCCGGTTCGAATGGTCGGAATACCACGATGCCACCGAAGGGAAGCCTGAAAGCATTAATGCAACAAAAATCACGTATTACAACAACCTCGACCACGATGGTTTTTTAGCTTCTGTGGAATCGATTGAACTGGAATATTACGACCGGCTCCCCGGCGAAGCCCATTCTACTAAATTACGATATATCAATACAATAGAAATTACCTATTACGATATTATGCAAGGCCCGCCAAAACAGGGAAAAATAAAAAGCATCGGAAATATTCAACTCGATTACGCCTATGGTTTCGATAACGAGGGCAAGCTCACCCGCGCCGGTAACTACCGAATATTTTATCATCAAGAAGATAACCGAAGCGGAAAAAGTGGAAAACCGGATACAATAGAAGGAAATGACGAACGTTTACAATTAATTCTTACAACCCTTTTATAGCACACATCAAATACAGGAAATTTTTACCCCATGAAGTTATCCGTAATTATTGTTAACTATAATGTAATCCATTTTCTGGAACAGTGTCTGCTTTCGACAGAAAAAGCACTAACCGGAATCGACGGGGAAGTATATGTAGTGGATAATAATTCAGTGGATGACTCGGTGGCGATGGTGAAAGAAAAATTTCCCTGGGTAAAGCTAATTGCCAACAAAGAGAATCCCGGGTTTTCAAAGGCCAATAACCAAGCCATCCGGGTTGCAAAAGGCGACTACATTTTGTTATTAAATCCCGACACCGTAGTGGAGGAAGATACGTTCAGGAAAAGCATTACCTTTATGGAAAGCCATCCCGATGCGGGTGGTCTGGGGGTCATGATGGTCGACGGTAAAGGAAAATTTCTTCCCGAATCGAAACGGGGATTACCCACACCCGAAGTCGCGTTTTATAAAATTTTTGGCCTTTCCCGCTTGTTTCCGCGATCGAAGCGCTTCGGAAAATATCACCTCACCTATCTTCCTAAAGACAAAACCCATAAAATTGACGTTCTGGCAGGCGCCTTTATGATGCTCCGAAAAGAGACACTGGATAAAACAGGCCTTCTCGACGAAACTTTTTTCATGTATGGCGAAGATATTGATTTGTCGTACCGAATTACCCAAGCCGGATACAATAACTATTATTTTCCGGAAACAAGAATTATTCATTATAAAGGAGAAAGCACAAAAAAAAGCAGCATTAATTATGTGTATACCTTTTATAATGCTATGGTCATTTTCGCACAGAAGCATTTCAGCAAAAAAAACGCACAGCTTTTTAGCTTTATCATTAATCTTGCCATTTGGCTCAGAGCGTCCCTGGCATTACTCTATCGCTTTATAAAAAACATTTTTTTACCCGTTAGCGATGCACTGCTAATGTACGGAGGAATTTATCTAATAAAAATCTATTGGGAAAAGCTGTATATTTTCCCGGAAGGAGGTTCCTACCCAAGAGAATATTTGTTATTTGCAGTTCCGCTCTATGTGTTAACCTGGGTAGTTTCACTCTATTTCAGTGGGGCCTACGACAAGCCACTCCAACCCGGGAAAGTGGTTCAGGGTACATTTATCGGCACGGTAATCATTCTTGTTACATACGCTTTGCTTCCGGAAGAATTCAGGTTTTCCAGGGCGATGATTCTGATGGGAACACTCTGGGGAATTATTGCCCTTACCTCACTGCGAATCCTTTTGCATTACCTGCTCCCCGGACACTACCCCTTCGGCAACGACGAAAACAAAAGATTTGTGATTATTGGGTCAAAAAAAGAGGCCAGCCGTGTTGCTGCCTTGCTGAGTCAGACCGCACTAAAACCAGGCTTTGTTGGGCTTGTTTCAACGGAAGAAGGCACACGCGAAGAGGGTTTTATCGGAAATCTGGACCAACTCCGCGACATTATTATGATTTATCAAATCAGGGAAATTATTTTCTGTGCCCGGGATATGACCTCAGTGGACATAATCGACCGGATGTCGGAGCTAACGGATTTGCAGGTTAATTTTAAAATTGCCCCCAGAGAATCCTCGGCAATCATCGGAAGTAATAGTATTAACACCAGTGGTGATTTATATACTATGGATGTCAACGCCATCTCAAAAAAATCAAATCGAAGAAATAAACGGCTGCTCGATGTGCTTACTTCATTATTGTTGCTGCCCATGATGCCGTTTATCCTAATAATAGTGCATAAACGTGTTGGATTTATCGCCAATATTTTCAAGGTACTGACAGGCATCAAAAGCTGGGTGGGCTATTGCCATGTGGATAATAATTCCACCCTACATCTCCCCGCAATTAAACCAGGCGTGCTGAATCCCGCCGATCTCTTGTCACTCCCAAAAATCAATGCCGCAGACCAGGCACAACTCAATTATCTTTACGCAAAAGATTATCATTTCAAAAAGGATATTAATATCATTATCAGAGCCCTACGCCATTTAGGAAGATAAGGAACAAACAAAAAGGTTTTCTTTGTGTTTAACAATCAAATCTGAACGTATTTCGCGTATCTGAATACACATAACTATGGCAAAACATGAAATTGTTATTCCCAAAATGGGAGAAAGTATAATAGAAGCCACCATTACCAAATGGCTAAAAAAAGAGGGTGACAGAATCGCAGAGGAAGATCCGTTGGTAGAACTCGCCACAGACAAAGTGGACTCGGAAATCCCCTCCCCGGTCGACGGGAAAATAATAAAAATTCTATTCCGGGAAGGCGATGTGGTTCCGGTTGGGAAGGTTATCGCCATTCTTGAAATTGAGGGCGAAGAAGCTCAACCCGAAGCTAAAAAGGCGGAAGAGGTAACACAACGGACAGAAAAATCGAAAACACCGATTCCGCCTCACTCCGAAAATATCGAACAGCCACAAAACGTGCCCGCCACTAATGATGACCGGTTTTACAGTCCGTTAGTGAAAAGCATTGCCCGGCAGGAACAAATCACACCCGCAGAACTGGCCACGATTAAGGGCACCGGCAACAACAACCGGGTAACAAAAAACGATGTTATGGACTACCTTGCCGGGCGCCCGGGCAACACCGAATCGCAAAAACAGGAAACCCAACCGGATTCGCCAATGCAAACGAATTCGCTACAAGCAACTGCACCAGCAATCACAACTTCAGCAGGCGATGAAATCGTCCAAATGGACCGGATGCGAAAACTGATTGCAGATCATATGGTACATTCCGTGCATACCAGTCCCCACGTTACCTCTTTTATTGAAGTGGATATGGAGCCTGTGGTCCAATGGCGCAACCTCCATAAAGAAGACTTTCTACGTAAAGAAAAACAAAAACTTACATTTACCCCTTTCTTCATTGAAGCAACTGCCCGAGCATTGCGCGATTTTCCAGGAGTAAACGCCTCGGTCGACGGCGATAAAATCATCCTCAGAAGAAACATTAATATCGGAATGGCTGCGGCATTACCCAACGGAAATCTGATTGTCCCTGTGATTCGGAACGCTGACAAAATGAATCTCGCTGGAATCGCAGCGGCAGTTAATGACCTGGCGGAACGAGCACGCAATAATAAACTGAAACCCGATGAAATTCAGGAGGGCAGTTTTACGGTCACAAACCTTGGAACTTTTGGCTCAGTAACCGGCACGCCCATAATCAATCAACCTCAGGTGGCCATTCTGGGCATTGGTGTCATTGAAAAAAAACCAGTGGTAGCAGAAACACCGCTGGGCGATACCCTTGCCATACGACACCGCTGTATGCTTTCGTTAGCTTACGACCATCGTGTCGTTGATGGTGCTCTCGGGGGAATGTTCCTCCAGCGCATCGCACAGAACCTTGAAAATTTCGATTCAAAAAGAACCGTATAACTGGTTGTTTTTAACTACTTTTGTTCTGTTAACCGCAACATAAGCTTCTGATACCGGTTATAGGGTTTCAGAAGCCTTTTGTTTTGAAAAAAAAATGCCATGAAACTGAATCTCAAACGACCCATTGTTTTTTTTGATCTTGAAACCACCGGACTCAACATAGTAAATGACCGAATCGTAGAAATAGCAATGCTAAAAATCACACCGGATGGGGAGGAGATTCTCAAAACACACCTCATCAACCCTGGAATACCCATTCCGCCTTTTGTAACAAATATTCATGGCATTTCCGACGATGATGTAAAAAACAAACCCTTGTTCAAACAAATTGCAGGAAGTATGAACGATTTCCTGAAGAATTGTGACCTGGCGGGATTCAATGCATTACGGTTTGATATTCCGCTGCTTGCCGAAGAATTTCTGCGCGCCGGGGTGGATTTTACTATTAAGGACAGAAACATTGTGGACGTACAAAACATTTTCCACAAGATGGAACAACGCACACTGGAAGCAGCCTATCGGTTTTATTGCAATAAAATTCTGGAGGGCGCCCATTCAGCTGAAGCCGACACGAAAGCCACCTACGAAGTATTGAAAGCACAACTCGACCGCTACGAAAATATTTCTTATACCGACCGGAACGGGAAAAATTATCTTCCGGTAATCAATGACATGAGCGCACTTAGCGATTTCTCTGCTCAAAATAAAAATGCAGATTTAGCCGGTATGCTGATCTATGATGAACGAAATGATGTCGTTTTTAATTTTGGAAAATATAAAGGGAAAAGCGTTATCGAGCAATTCAAAACTGAGCCACAGTATTACGACTGGATTATGAAAAGTAATTTTCCACTTTATACAAAAAAGGTATTACAGGAGCTCTACTTTAAAACCCGGTCATCACAGGGGTTTCTTTTTACATAAGATGTTACCGGCAAGGCTATTGAATGCATTCGTACCCTAAAAAATCATGGAGATGAAAATAATTTGTATTGGAAGGAATTACACGGAGCATAATGAAGAAATGAAGAATCCGGAAGGCAAGCCACCCGTGATCTTCCTCAAACCTGAAACTGCATTAGTCCTGAACAACCGGCCTTTTTATTACCCCGATTTCTCCAATGAGGTGCATTATGAAGCAGAACTTGTGGTACGTATCAACCGAAATGGAAAAACCATACGGGAACAATTCGCAAAAAATTACTATAATGAAATCGGATTTGGGATCGACCTGACGGCACGGGATATCCAGCGAAAATGCAAAGCAGAAGGCTTGCCATGGGCCATAGCCAAAGGATTCGACGGTTCAGCTCCACTGAGCAGATTTCTTCCCCTTTCCGATTTTATCAACCCTGCAAATATCGAATTTTCATTGCTGAAAAATGGGAATACCGTACAGCATGGATTTTCAGCCGAAATGATCTTCTCCATCGACCGGATTATCTCCTATATCTCCACCTATATCACTTTGAAAATGGGGGATCTGATTTTTACAGGAACGCCGTCCGGGGTTGGACCCGTAGCAATTGGCGACTTCTATGAAGGATATATTGAAAATAAAAAAATGCTTTCATTGCAGATAAAATGACAACATGAGGCTGAACCGAAATACATACAATATCAAAGAAACCATCGAATTGCTGATGAAAACCTATAAAATTGATAAAAAATTTGATCAGGCACAAGTGATCAAAGCCTATGGAGAAGTAGTCGGCCCAATGATAAGTAAACATACCACCGCAGTATACATGAAAGAAGAAACCCTTTATATCCATGTCGATAATGCCGCTTTACGCAACGAATTAGTGTATGCCAAAGAGAGACTTATAGCAGCGATTAACAAAAAAACAGGGAAGGATTTGGTAATTAATCTGTTTATTTCGTAAAACCATTACGTTTCACGGTAGCATTGGTAACGATATAATGGGCATATTCGGTATGAATTTGTGAAACCAGTCGTTCGATCCGTTCGCTATGGGTATCGGTGATAAAAACCTGACCAAACATATTATCGCTCACCAGTTTAACGATTGCGCTCACGCGGCCGTCATCAAGTTTGTCAAAAATATCATCCAGCAATAGAATGGGTTTATAGCCTTTTTGAATTCGGGTGTATTCAAATTGTGCAAGTTTTGTAGCGATATAGAATGATTTCTGCTGACCCTGGGAACCGAAACGTTTCACCGGATGGCCATCGAGCAAAAACGAATAATCGTCTTTGTGTATTCCGGTAGTTGTATATTTCAACATACGATCTTTCATCACCGAATCAAACAACAATTCACGCGGTCCCCGGGAATGGAGATGAGACAAATACTCCACGGAAACCGTCTCCCTACCTTTCGAAACCAGGGTATAAAAATGCTGCAACATCGGAATAAATGCATTGGCAAAAGCGCAACGGGATTCAAAAAGCAATCCGGCGTGCTCCACCAACTGTTCGTCCCAGATTTCCAGTGCCTCAACGTTAAAAGTTCCGGTTTCAGCATACTTTTTCAGTAAGGTATTTCGCTGAAAAAGTGCACGGTTGTAATTAATCAGCGTATCCAGATAAACCGAATCAAACTGGGAGATCACGCTATCAAAATACTTCCGGCGTACCTCACTGCCATTATTGATAAGATCCTGATCGTAGGGCGAAATCATCACCAGAGGAAATTTCCCGATATGATCAGCCAATCGCTGGTATTCCTTTTTATTCAGGCTAAATTGCTTTTTCTGCCCACGCGACAACATACAGGAAACCCGATCGTCGGGGTTTCCTTCAGAGCTAAAACTGCCATGAACAGCAAAAAAATCCTGGTCATGACGGATGTTCTGCTGATCGGTAGCATTAAAATAACTCTTACAATACGAAAGATAATAAATAGCATCCAGAATATTAGTTTTCCCCGCACCATTGGATCCGGTAAAACAATTAATTTTCGGGGAAAAAGCCAGTTCTGCTTCCGGATAGTTTTTAAAATTAACCAGATGTACTTTTTTGATATACATAGCCTATTCTCCGATTTTTTGTACTTCTTCGGCAATTTTTTCCATCAACCACATGGGAGTTGAAGTTGCTCCACAAATTCCTACCTTCTCCTTACCTTCAAACCATATCCGTTTCAACTCGCCCGACTGAGAAATAAAATAGGTTGCCGGATTAATTTCTTTACATTTTTGAAACAAAAAATTGCCATTGGAACTTTTACGGCCGCTGACGAAAAGGACAATATCGAAACGAGTAACAAATTTCTGCAGCGCAGGAACGCGATTCGACATCTGACGGCAAATGGTATCAAAAACCAGCAGATCGGGTTCAACGTCAGGATTGACAGCACGCATCCGGCGCTCAATTTCTTTGCTCATTTCATGAAACTTATCCAAACTCTTGGTGGTTTGAACAAAAAGCCGGACTGGTTTAGAATAATCGATCTGAGTAAGATCGTCGAAGGAAGAAACGATAATCCCCCGACAGAAGGTTTGCCCATAAAGGCCGTTTACCTCAGGATGTAACTCTTTACCAAAAATAACAATCTGGGATTCGTTTTTACTGACTTCATCGTACGACCTGCGAATTTTGTTCTGAAGTCGAAGGACAACCGGACACGTAGCATCAATAATAGTTATTCCATTTTTAAAGGCTGTTTTGTAGGTATTGGGATGTTCACCATGGGCTCTGAATAATACTTTTTTACCTTCAAGGGCAGGCAGATCATCGTGGGAAATAATTTTCATGCCCAGTTTTTCCAGCCGTTCTACCTCTTCGTGGTTATGTACAATATCGCCCAGGCAATAAAGTTCTTTATCCACAGCCAATTCGCGCTCAGCAACTTCGATGGCATGAACCACACCAAAACAAAAACCGGATCCCTTATCAATTTCTATATACATCGTGCTGTATTTCGGGCAAAGATACCAAAAAGAAGATGAAATCTTGCGGGGAAAAAGATTTTTGCAAAGCGGGTGACCGATACAAAAAAAGTCTTTAGTTCATCGCCGGATCGGCCGGATAATTCGCCCAAATGGCATAATGACTGCCCAGATTACGGACTAACGAACTCCACATTCCAGACGGGCGGGTATAAAAAAGCTGATGGGGTGTCAGCGTTGAGACCACCCAGGAATCATGAGTTAATTCGGAATCCAGCTGATGGGCCGACCACCCCGAATAGCCCATAAAAATCCGTATATCATGCATTGTAATCTGATTCTGCAACATAAGCTCAAGCACCACATTCCAGTCGCCTCCCCAAAAGACACCCTCCGAAACTTTTTGAGCACCCGGAATTCGGTTTCCCATACGATGGATAAAAAAAATAGAATCCGTGCTTACCGGACCCCCAAAAAATAAGCGGGGATTAAATCCACCCCACCCTTTTATGACTTTTGATAAACGAATATCCATGGGTTTATTTATAATAATCCCTAATGAGCCATCCGCATTATGATCAGCCAGCATAATTACCGATTGTTTAAAATAAAAATCATTCAAAGCAGGTTCTGCAATTAAAATTTTACCAGCGGCGGGAGCAATCATTTTTCGTTGCATTATTCAGTAAATTTTATCGTTTGACTCCACTTATGTCCATACGTTTCAATGGTACTCCGTTCATAAGATATTTGTATCTTTGACCGCGGCGAAACAGCAAAAATTATTCCATACAAAAAATGAATAACCAAAATAAATACGATCAACTACGCAGGGATTATCCGGTATTTACTTACAAAGGTTTCTCGAAGAAAATGCATAATTATGGCCTGACGGTGACCTATCAGTTCGCTGTCGGAGAGCAATTCACCTTCAGCCCTAAAACAACCTTTTACAGTAAACCCGCTGATTACAATAATATTAACCCGGAGTTACTCGACAATATCTTATTTCATGCAGGGATGGTGGAGATGATCAGTTACTGGAAGCTTACCTGCTCACCAACCATCCATGTTGAACCATTTTCCTTAAATAAAACACAATGTGCCTGGTGGAAAAAATTATTTTTTCTGGGTCTGGGTGAATTTTTCTATCGCAACGCCATAACACCCGATCCGGATACATTTATAACGATAGTTGCCCCATCACCGAACACAACAACGAAAAAAAACTGCGGTAATGGCAACGGATATCTGATTCCTGTAGGTGGGGGAAAGGACTCGGCCGTAACACTGGAATTGCTAAAAAATAAGAACATCAAGCCTTTTATCATTAACCCACGGCAAGCCCAAACCGACACACTTGCCGCCGCAGGACTTGACAAAAAGACCTTTTTCAGAATGGAACGGCAACTCGATCCACGCCTTTTACAACTAAACAACGAAGGATTTCTGAACGGCCATACTCCATTCTCAGCCCTTTTGGCATTCTACGCTCTAGCAGCTGCCATTTTATCAAAAAGGCATACCATTGTTTTATCTAACGAATCGAGCGCGAATGAAAGCACCGTACGAAACAGTACGGTAAACCATCAATACAGTAAAAGTATTGAATTTGAAAGCGATTTCCGTCATTATGTAAACACTTATATCGCCGATGATTTGCGGTATTTCAGTTTCCTGCGCCCACTTACTGAACTTCAGATCAGCGCCCTTTTTTCACAAATGAAAGCCTACCATCGTGGATTCAGAAGTTGCAATGCCGGAAGTAAAACAAACAGCTGGTGTGGAAAATGCCCGAAATGCTTGTTTACCTTTATTCTCCTCTCGGTTTTTTTACCATCCCGGGAGGTAGAAACAATCTTTGGAGCCAATCTGTTCCATGACCCGCAAATGATCCCTGTAGCCGAAGAGCTGATCGGGTTATGGCCGGCCAAACCCTTTGAATGCGTGGGAACCACACATGAAGTTCAAACTGCACTTGCCGTAATTATTTCGAAATATAACGAACATACCCTTCCTCCGGTGCTCGCTGCAATAATAAAAAACATACCTGCCAATTTGGCATTAGACCGGATGAATACCCTATCCACTCCCCCGGAAAAACATTTCCTGAATGAAGATGAATTAAAAATCCTAACCCATCATCTACATGAACTCCATTAATACGATCCTCGCCTCAAGACAAAAAATATTAATTTTTGGTTTCGGCCGTGAAGGGAAAAGTACTTATCGCTATATCCGTTCTCGGTTTCCCCAAAAAATGCTCACTATTGCAGATGAGAAAAGCCATCCCGACTTATTTTCCTGCTTATCAGCGGATCCATATTTGATGGTACAAACCGAAGAAAAATGCTTTAATAATTTATCACAATTCGATCTGATTATAAAAACCCCGGGGATTCCTCTGTTCAAACTAACCGGGGCACATAAAGAAAAGATCACCTCACAGACCGATCTTTTTCTTCGGCAATACGGTGCACAAACCACAGGAATATCGGGTACAAAAGGGAAGAGCACGACAGCATCGCTGATCTATCATCTTCTAAAAGTTTCCGGAAGGGATACAATATTTGCCGGTAATATTGGAATTCCGGCGTTTGATATGCTTCCACAGATTACTCCGGAAACCACAGTGGTCATGGAATTATCTGCGCATCAGGGTGAAATTTTGCATGCGGCACCCCACGTAATGATACTTCTCAACCTTTTTCAGGAACACCTCGACCATTTCGGAAATTTCGGAAATTACAAGCAAGCCAAGTTGAACTTTTGTACGTTTCAAAAGCCCGGCGATTACTTTATCTATTTAACCGAAGATCCGGAACTAATTCAGTGCGCAGGAACAGTGGATGGAGTGCACTATATTGGGATTTCAGAAAGCTTTAGCGAAAACGGCTACAGTTTCAAAGATGAGAAAATTACAGGTCGGGGTCTGGTAATGGAAAAATATATTTGTGCCCTGAAAGGGAAACACAATCGTAAAAACATCGCTGCGGCGTTAGCAGCAGCGCATATACTGGAAATAAACACAGACACACTGCAAACAGGGCTGGCCTCCTTTTCACCACTGAAGCACCGAATGGAATTCGTGGGTGAAATAAACACCGTAAAATATTACAACGACAGTATATCGACGGTTCCCGAGGCCACAATTGCAGCGATGGAAACCTTAAACCACGTTTCAGTACTTATATTAGGAGGTTTTGACCGGGGAATTGATTATTCGAAGCTGGCCAATTACCTTCGGGATTACACAGCCGCGACGCTGGTTTTACTCGGGCAGGCAGGGAAACGAATGGGTGTCGAATTTTTGAAGGCCGGAATTCCGCAACACCGGATGCTACATGCGGCTTCGATGGAAGAATGCTTTTCAATTGCACACAATAAAGCCCCCGGGAAAACCATTTGCCTGCTTTCACCAGCAGCAGCCAGTTACGACAGCTACGCTGATTTTGAGGAAAGAGGTGACCATTTTAAAGCTTTAGTCAAACAACACCAAAGATAAAAAACCACCTCAACGGAAGTGGTTCACTACGCATAAAATGTGTTTTCCAAGATAAAAAATCCCTTACGAAGCCTGATCCTTTGTATGATCTAATAACTCTTTTAATGCTTTCACATTTTTTTCTTTTTTCGGACGAGATTTTCCGTAAGAACCATTAACTATCTTACCTCTTTTTGTTTTGATATCACCTTTTCCCATAATTCAATTTTTTGTGGTGCAAAAGTATCAATTTTTTTTTGTAAAATGCAATTATTCTGACTTCGTACTTTTTAAACGGTTAAGAAAGTTCTTTTCAAGAACATCGGATTTACGCACGGTGTTCCTTGCCCAGGAAAGCAAAATATCAAGGCGGTCGGACGGCGAGAGTTGCCAGGAGATATCCGATGCCTGAAGGCGTTTTGTTAATTCATAAAGTATTAGTGAAGCAGAAACGCTCACATTGAAGCTTTCGGTAAAACCGAACATAGGAATATTAAGGGTATAATCGGCCATTTGAAAGGCTTCTCCGGAGAGCCCGTTAAGTTCAGTACCCAAAAGAATGGCTGTTTTCGGTTGCAAAGGGAGATTTATGAGAGAAAAATCAAAATGATGCGGAGAAGTAGCCACCAGGGTATAACCCGCCTTCTTCAATGAAAGGAGGCATTCGCGGGTATTGATTGCCTGGCTATTGTATTTATGCAGGGTGAGCCATTTTGAAGCGCCCAGGGCAATATTGGGATTCACTTCATAGGTGTTGGTATTCTCGATAATATGGACATCCTGAATCCCAAAACAGTCGCAAGAACGCAAAACAGCACTGGCATTATGCGGCTGAAAAACATTTTCCAGTACGAGCGTAAGATGGCGGGTTCGATAACTGAGCACCTGATCAAACCGCTGTTTTTTATGCTCAGAAACGAAACACAGAAGATACTCAAGCAATTTTTCAGTAGGTTGCATACGAAAAAAAAAAAGCTCCGTAGGCTACGGAGCTTAAGTTTTTGCTAAATCCTATTTAAGTTCAGCACCGGGACGAAATTTCACTACTTTTTTTGACGGAATAGTGATGGTTTTCCCTGTCTGAGGATTTCTGCCGGTTCTTGAGGCACGTTCAGTAACGCTCCATGAACCGAAGCCAACAAGTGCTACTCTTTCTTCTTGTTTTAGCGCTCCTTTAACATTGTTAACGAAAGCATCTAAAGCTTTGCCTGCATCGGCTTTTGTCAGATTAGCATCTTTGGTGATTGCATCAATAAGTTCAGCTTTGTTCATAATAAAGTTTTTTGGTTGATAAACTGGAAAATTTTTGTAAATATAGTCTAAAATATTGAAAAATCAAGGCTTTCAGACGATTTAAAGCAAAAAATGTTAATAAAAAGCATGGTTTGTTAATAATCTGCCTCCGAAAAAGCTCAAACCAGAGGAAAAACCGTTTAAAACAGGCCGATTGGGGAATAAGGAAGGGGGAAATTGCACCCATAATTTCCATCAAAAAGAATGACAGGTAGTTTGGTATGTCGAAAAAACGATTATTTTTGCAAAAATTTCAATAGAATTATGGCAAAAAAGCACGATAACGCAGAAGACAACCTGATGGTCGTTGAGGATGCGCTCAGCAAATCGGAACAGTTTATAGAAAGGAACCAACGCATTATTACCATTGTCATTGGTGCAATTGTAGTTTTAATTCTGGCTTATCTGGGATACCAGCGTTACTTCCTGCTTCCCCGCAACAATGAGGCACAAGAACAAATGTTCATGGCTGAAAAATACTTTGAGCAGGATTCTTTTAATCTGGCACTGTTTGGCGATGGTGGCAATTATCTTGGATTCCTCGATATTATAGATGAATACGGAGTGACTAAATCAGCTAACCTGGCGAAGTATTATGCCGGTGTTTGTTTTTTGCACCGCGGTGAATACGAAAATGCCATCGAATACCTGCGAAAATTTAAAAGTAAGGACCTGTTGGTTTCTGCCATGGCACTATCTGCTTCCGGAGATGCCTATATGGAACTGGGAGAAACCGAAAAGGCACTTAAGCAGTATAAAAATGCAGTGGCTAAAAACCCCAATGAATTTTCAACGCCCTATTACCTTCTGAAAGCCGGATTGGCCAGTGAAGAACTAGGCCAATACAGTGATGCTGCCGGTTTTTATGAAAAGATAAAAACAGACTATCCCAAAAGTGCACTGGCCCGCGAAGCAGATAAATACATTGCCAGAGCCAAAGGAAAAATATAATTCTACTTGCAGAAATATTTCAAACCGTTCCACACGAACGGTTTTTTTATTTTTTGTACCTTCATCCCCAACAAAACCGGAATATGGCACGGATTATTTTTATGGGCACACCACAGTTTGCAGTTCCGTCACTGGAAGCCCTGCTTGCAGCCGGTCACGAAGTGGTTGCTGTGGTTACCCCCCCGGATAAGCCAGCCGGAAGAGGGAGAAAACTACAACCTTGTCCGGTAAAAATTACTGCCATGGCCCATGGGTTAACCGTATTGCAACCTGAAAAACTAAAAGATCCCGGGTTCATCCTTACGTTAGAACAACTCGAACCGGAAATTATTGTTGTTGTTGCATTCCGGATGCTTCCGGAAGAAATTTGGACCCTTCCGGCACAAGGAACATTTAATCTCCACAGTTCCTACCTCCCCAACTACCGGGGCGCAGCGCCAATGAACCATGCCATCATTAATGGTGAAACCGAAACAGGTATCACTACCTTCTTGCTCGATAAAACCATTGATACAGGGAAAATCCTCCTCCAAGAAAAAGTACGCATTCCTTCGGAAATGAATGTCGGACAGCTGCATGACCTGCTGATGAATAAAGGGGCTGCACTGGTACTGAAAACCATCGAAGCCATCGAAAATAAGACCCTTACCCCAATGGATCAACGTCGGTGTGCGGATTCGCATAATCTGAAAACAGCACCAAAATTCACCAAAGAAGATTTACGAATCAACTGGCATCTGGCAGCCCAAAAAATTCATAACTTTATCAGAGGTTTAAGCCCTTACCCTGCAGCTTTTACTACCCTTTGCGCCCCGGATGGTGATGAATTTCAAATCAAAATATTTACTGCATCGGTCAAACCAGGAAAAGAAAACTGTCCCGGAACCCTGCTGACAAACTGCAAAAACACCCTTGAGGTCGCCACAGGAAATGGAATTATTGCGATTGAAGAACTTCAGATTCAGGGAAAAAAGAGGATGAGCGTTGACGATTTTTTGCGTGGATTCACCCTGACCAACGACTGGAAAATGAAATAAGAAGGACAAAAATTGCTTTTAGCAAAAAAAAATAATATTATTGCAGTTGCAATATCACTAACCCAAAACTTTACCTTATGAATAAAGCGGAACTAATTGATTTTATTGCCCAGGAAACCGGCCAGACCAAGGTTGTGGCTCAAAAAGCCCTTGAGGCTTATGTAAAAGCAGTTAAAGCGTCTTTAGTGGCTGGAGATCGTATCCAACTTACCGGATTCGGAACGTTTTACGTTGACTCCCGCGCTGCAAGGCTTGGCAGAAATCCACGTACCGGACAAGAAATCGCTATTGGCGCAAAAAAAATCGCTAAATTTAAGCCTGGGAAAGACCTGGCCGATGCGGTGAAGTAACAGGATCGATTAAAAAATAAAAGGTTGTGCAGAATACGCAACCTTTTATTTTATCCACTGATAACGCAAATCCGACAAAAGAGTGACGGTCTTGTTATCCAGAAGATATTGCATTACATGCAACAATTGATCTTCATTTACATCATAGGCTTCAGAAAAAATCTCATCTATTGTACAAGGCCGCTCAAGCAATAACTTTTTCACCCGCACGGCAATGGCTTCGTAGATTAACGGCCCCAAATCGGGCTTTTTTCGTCGGCAAAAATCACAAGTTCCGCAAGGTAAGGCCGACTTCTCACCAAAATAAGCCAGCAACATCCTACTTCTGCATTGCGAGGTATCCTGCACATACTCCTTCACTGCCTCCAGTCGTTTTTTTGCCATTTCTTTCCGGTCACGGTAATTTTTTTTACTGATATGCAAATCTTTAGCGGGCAGATGGGGAATCAAAAATACCAGTTGCGGATGCTCCGCCTGGGGGATATAATCAATAATTTCAAATGAATGCAACTTATTCAACCCGTACACCAACTGATCGGGCATAATTCCGGCTTTGCGAGCCAATGCCTTTTCATTCAAAGCGACATAAGTGGTAAATAACCCGGAATACGATCGTAACAGCAGCTTAACCAATCCATCATATTTACTGTTTTCGACCTGAAAACGGTACAAATCTTCTTTCGAAACCTTAATTATCATCTTCGATGGAGAATGAAAGGCCTCGTTCATCAAAATATATCCTTCTTTTTCAAGCAGCTGCAGCGCACTAAATGTAATTGCCGGATCAAATCGGTAATGCGAGCAAAATTCAGGCAGATCAAAATCAATGGTTTTATCGCGGCCTGTTCCAATAGGGAGAGCTGCAAAATTCATTAACGCCTGATAGACCGAACGGATAAATTGGATATCCGGAAACGAGAGGGCAAGGTTCCGGTCAAGATTCAAAATATCCTGATCATCATACAACAACACGGCATACGACCGCAGAAGGTCCCTTCCGCCCCTTCCGGCTTCCTGAAAATATGCCTCCAAATTATCCGGTATATCCAAATGCACGACCCACCGGACATCCGGTTTATCAATGCCCATTCCAAACGCATTGGTGGCCACAATTACCCGAACTTCATTGTTAACCCATTGTTGCTGACGCTTATCCCGCAAATCGGATGTCAAACCAGCATGGTACCAAGTTGCAGAAATCGAATTGCGCTGAAGAAATTCAGCAATCTCGCGGGTGCGTTTACGGTTCCTTACGTACACGATTCCCGTTCCCTTTACCCCATTGATAATCTTTAACAACTTTCCATATTTATCTTCTTCTTTATAAACAAGATAGGTAAGATTAGGACGCGCGAAACTTTTTTGGAAAAGGTTATTTTTTTTAAACCCAAGTTTTTGCTGAATATCAACAACAACGTCCGGTGTTGCGGTAGCGGTCAGAGCAATCACAGGAACCGTAGGAATCCGCTTACGAATTTCAGCAATCTCAAGATAAGGAGGACGGAAATCATAGCCCCATTGCGAAATACAATGAGCTTCATCAACGGCCAGCAGGGATACCTTCATGGCTTCGATATTCAGCGTAATCAGATCAGATTTCAGGCGCTCGGGAGAGATATACAAAAATTTTAGATTTTCATTCACTGCATTATCAATCACATTGCTGATTTCACGTGCATTCATACCGGAATAAATAGCAGAAGCTTTGATATTACGCTTTTTTAAATTTTCAACCTGATCTTTCATCAAGGCAATCAAAGGGGAAATAACAAGAGTGAGCCCGGGAAGTGCGAGACCCGGAACCTGAAAGCAAAGCGACTTTCCTCCTCCGGTAGGCAACAAAGCAAGCGTATCATTTCCTTTCATTACCGATTGAATGATATCTTCCTGCAAAGCCCTGAATTGCGGATACCCCCAATAATGCTGCAATATTTTATGAAGTTCTGTCACATTGTTTGTTTTCAAAACAAATATAATGAAAGTGTTGGATTTAAACGTTTTTAATCGCTTGCGATTTGATCCCGCTGTTTCTCACACGCCTATTGTTTTAATAGAAAGAATAATTACATCGAAAGCGAACATTGAGGAGTGGATGGTGTTATTATTTAAATTCAACAAAAACCATACGACAAAATGAAGGGAAACAAAAGCCATCACCTGTTTTCAAAAATTTTCTATTTTTATTACGATGGATTTCGGTCAATGACAGTAGGCAAAAAATTGTGGGCGATCATTGTTATTAAGCTCGCGATTTTTTTTCTGGTGATGCGAATATTTTTCTTTCCGGATTTTTTGAAGACCCATTTTAAAAATGACAAGGAAAGAAGTAATTATGTATTTGAGCAACTTATTAACCAAGAATAAGGAATATGGAAAACATCGACTTTAGTTTGGTCGACTGGTCGAGGGCACAATTTGCACTTACAGCGTATTACCATTGGCTGTTTGTACCTTTAACCCTGGGGATTACCTGGATTATCGCCATCATGGAGACCATTTATGTCCGTACGGGCAATCCGGAATGGAAAAGAACGACAAAATTCTGGATGATTCTATTTGGTATTAATTTCGCTATAGGCGTTTCCACAGGGATAATCATGGAATTTGAATTTGGAACCAACTGGTCGAATTATTCGTGGTTTGTGGGCGATATTTTTGGGGCACCGCTGGCCATTGAAGGTATAATGGCTTTTTTTATGGAATCCGTCTTCATTGCCGTCATGTTTTTTGGCTGGAATAAGGTAAGCAAACGATTTCATCTCACTTCCACATGGCTGGTAGCCCTCGGATCAAATCTATCGGCATTGTGGATACTGGTGGCGAACGGATGGATGCAGAACCCGGTTGGGATGTTTTTTAACCCCGACACGGCCCGCAACGAAATACTCAACTTTTGGGAAGTATTTCTTAATCCGATAGCTGTCAACAAGTTTCTACATACAATTTTTTCCTCTTACGTTTATGCTGCAGCATTTGTTATTGGGGTCAGTTCATGGTACCTGCTGCGAAAACGGCATATCCTGCTGGCCAAACGAAGCATCCTGATCGCCTCGGTTTTTGGACTTTTAGGGGCTGCTGCCACGGTCATCACCGGTGATGGATCTGCTTATCAGGTCGCCCAGCACCAACCTATGAAACTTGCCGCCATGGAAGGATTATATGAAGGTACTGAAAATGCGGGTCTGGTGATTTTTTGTTTCTTAAAGGATCCCGAAAATCCGGAAAATCAAGGACACAAGGAACAAATCATGAAAATTCAATTTCCACGCCTGCTTTCATACCTTGCCTACCGCAATTTTAATGCCTTCGTCCCTGGAATTAAAGACTTAATCGACGGCAATCCGGAACAGGGCATTCCTCCGGTTGCAGAAAAAATTGAAAAAGGAAAACGTTCAATTCATGCCCTTTCGACCTATAAACGGGAAAAGGAAGCAGGAAACATAAACGCAGCATGGGAAGCCCGCAAAATATTTGAAGAAAACTTTGAATATTTTGGGTACGGCTATTTTGATGATGATTATAACCATTTGATTCCCAATGTTCCGGTAACCTTCTACAGTTTTCATATCATGGTTGGGCTGGGCTTTCTTTTTGTGCTCTTCTTTCTCCTCTCTTTGCAGAAAGTATTCAGAAACAGCATAGGCGAAAAACGATGGTTTCTTTATGCCGGAATCCTGATGATTCCTGCCACATTTCTGGCGTCACAAATGGGGTGGACGGTTGCTGAAATGGGACGACAACCCTGGGTTATTCAGGATATTATGCCCACAATGATCGCGGTTTCTCAAATCAATGCCGATGCAGTAAAGCTCACTTTTACCCTTTTTGCCTTCATTTTTTCCGGATTAGCCATAGCTGAAGTGAGTATTATGTTAAAACAAATCAAAACAGGACCAAAAGAGGAAGGAAATTAATATGTTTGAAAATCTGTCACACAACGCGTTACAGCACTATTGGTGGGGAATTATTGCACTGCTGGGTGCTTTCCTTGTTTTTATGATGTTCGTTCAGGGGGGACAATCATTTCTGCTGAGTTTTGCCCGCAGTAAAACGGAAAAAAGTATGTTGGTAAATACGCTGGGGCGCAAATGGGAAATCACTTTTACCACACTGGTAACCTTTGGTGGCGCATTTTTTGCCTCGTTTCCACTATTTTACAGCACCAGCTTTGGAGGCGCTTACTGGGTTTGGATGGCCATTCTCTTCAGCTTTATCATTCAGGCTATCGCCTATGAATTCAGGACGAAACCCAAAAATATCTTGGGATCAAAAACCTATGAGGTATTCCTCTTTATCAACGGAATTCTGGGAACAGTGCTGATTGGGACAGCTGTTGGAACTTTTTTCACCGGTTCGAACTTTAGCGTAGATCCAGTGACTCACTTTTCCCAATGGGAACATCCCGCTTACGGACTGGAAGCCATCGTGAACTTCAGAAATGTTGCGCTGGGACTCGCTGTATTTTTTCTGGCCAGAGTGCTTGGACTCCTTTACTTCATGAATACCATCGATGATCAGGAAATCACAACCCGAAGCCGCAAGAACCTTTTCCTCAATGCGGTTCCCTTTTTGATTTTCTTTCTCTATTTTCTCGTAACACTATTCATTAATACAGGTTTTGCCTATGATCCGGCAAACGGTGCAGTGTTCGAAAAGCCTTATAAATACCTGCATAACTTCCTTGAAATGCCCGTTGTAGGTATTCTTTTTCTGTTGGGTGTACTTGGTGTTGCAGGGGGTATAATCCTGGGGGTGAAGAAAAGAAATCGTCATGCCTTCCGAAGCGCCGGAGCCGGTACGGTGCTCACAGTATTTACACTTTTTCTGGTCGCCGGGTACAATAATACTGCTTTCTATCCTTCTGTGCATGACCTGCAAAGCAGCCTGACAATTCAAAACAGCTCATCAAGCCTCTATACGCTAAAAGTTATGAGTTATGTATCATTACTTGTGCCAGTGGTGGTTACCTATATTTATTTTGTATGGCGATCGATGAACAGGAAACAAATCAGCAAAGAAGAGTTAAACGAAGATATTCATATTTATTAATACAGAAACAAAGATGACTCAGATACTCGCATTATTCAGTTGGCCCCTGTTGATTCTCACCGCCTGGATTTTATCCTGGCAAGGCATTAAATATTGGGAAAAACGGTTCAATAAAAAAGAAGAGAACAAAGCTACCTCCCGGGTGAAAGAAAATACCGCGAAAAAATACTGAAGGTAATATAAAAAGTAGTTACGAAAACACTCAACACGGCGCTTGGCAAGGCAACCACGGGGTCGGAGAAAAATGAAATGGCCAAAACCGCAGAAAAAGCAGATGATTTTATCACGGTTAGTAAAATCCCGGAGATAATCACATTCGGTGGCTTAAAACTGCGGGTCAGAAAATAATATACTAGAGCGAGGCCATAGATCGCCACCAGAAAAATTCCGGCAACACTGGCAACCAGCCATGGTTCGCTAAAAATCACGTCACGGCTGAGCCCAATGGTAGGTACAATTACCATAAAGAAACCCCACTTCACCACGGTAGGCTGAACAGGCTTTATGAGAGGTAGAACTTTAGGATGTCGTAAAAAACGCGAAAGAATCAGGGGAAGAATAATCAGTTTTATTAACATAGGGAGCAACAAAGCCGGAGAAACCGGACCGGTATCGGGAAGCAGGAAAAATACGAACGGGATTACGACGACAGCAGCGAGTGTGATTCCAAAAACACCATTCACACTATAGGAAACATTCCCTTTTAATAAGGTGGTAAAAGCGACAATAGAGGGGCCTGCCGGTGCAGCTGCAATCAGCCACAACCCGATCCTCACCGCCTGATAATCACCCCTGTCGGGCAACAATGCAGCCAAAAGACATACTACCGTCCCAAAAACAACGTAATTCAAAAGAATTGCCGTCGCAATCTGCCGAAGCGGAATGCGAAAAGGAACCCAGTCGCGAAATGAAAACCCAATGGTAGAAAAAACCATAATCAGGGTAAGAATTCCTACAGATATATCACCCAAAAAGCGGGAATGCCGGCCAAAAAGCAAACCCGATGCAATGGCAAGCAACAACACCACATCGCGGTGATTGAGCAGGGCAAAAAAACGACGGGTCATTTTATTCTTTTTGCAA
>RZYD01000160.1 GCA_009930445.1 Bacteroidia bacterium
CATCGGAATTTTCCTTATTTTTGACCGTCAAAGAAAAACACCGGTTCATGAAGAGATTTTTTATTGTTTTTACTTTCCTGCTTATGGCCATTACTTTGCCGGCTCAGATTTTTATTGAAGATACGATCCGTGCCTGCCATACCGACAGCCTTATGCTCGACGCAGGAACCGGATACGATTCCTACCGCTGGAGTACCGGTGAAACGACACCACAGATTTATGTAAAACGAACCGATACCTATTCATTGACCGCCTTGTCAGGCGCTGTGGAAACGCGCGATTCGGTATATGTAAACCTAATTCGTGCTGCTATCGTCGAAAATGATACCATAATCTGTTTTGGGGACGAATTAGCTCTCTCTTTAAAAAATCTGGAACCGAGATGCCTCTCCGCCTTATTTCCACTCAATGGAAACGGTGATGATATCAGTGGAAATGGAAACCATGGACTGCCCATCGACCTGGTACCCTTTTCGAATCGCTATAATGAAAATGGGATGGCTTCGTTTTTTAATCCTGTTTCGAAAAGCCGGGTTATGATTCCCCGCACACCGGAGCTTGAGCTTACCTCCCGTTTTACAATAAGCGCCTGGATCGCTCCGGGTGAAGGATGGGGCTCTGGCGCTTCTGATGGCGAGTATTATATCCTGAATAAATGGCGCACTATTTTACCTGATGAATCTGCCTTTATTTTGGGTGTGAAAAACGACGGCATGCTGTTTTTCCGTACGACCGACGGAAATGAATATTCTGAAATTTCGGCTCCTGCTCCGCTTTCGGTCGACAAATGGGTGCATGTGGTTGTAGTGATGAACGAAGGAATTCTGACCCTTTATCTGGGCGATGTCACTGGAATTGAACCCGTAGCAGAAATTACCAATGCAGTTATCCCTAACGAAACGCCTACTGATATTTATCTCGGTGCTGCTGTGATTACTAACGATCATAATTATAAAGGAGCACTCGATGATATCCGTTTCTACCAGTGCGTTTTGTCGGAATATGATATTACGGTGCTAAACCGTCGGAATATGACCTACGACTATACCATAGTTTGGTCGGATGGTAGCTCGGATACGTTCCTTTTGGTTACGCCTGAGGTTCCGGAATGGTATTTTGTGGATATTGATGACGGCGTGAATCATTGTACCGACAGTGTCTATATTGATGTTTATCCGGAGATTAAAATTACCCTTGAACAAATTGGCAAGGGATGTCCGGGATCTGTGGTGGGGGCACTCCATGCACAGGTTACCGGAGGAATTCCTTTTGATGTCGGCACTTCCGGGCAGCCCCGTTCGCCCTATCGCTATACCTGGTCGCCTGTGGTGTTTAATTACGACAGTATTGCCCTGCGCCTCGCCGAGGGGGATTACTCCGTTACTATTATCGACAGTGTGGGGTGCGCTTTGAAAAGCACCGCTACCGTCGAAACCTATGAAGCACCCGGCGTGGAAATCGAAGCTGACCCTACCAGTATTTATTTCCAAAACCCCCGTGTGCAGTTTTCTGCTACCAGTGATTATGCTATTTCCTATTCGTGGGATTTTGGCGATACCACTTATTCCACCCTGCAAAACCCCGAACATCTCTATTCTAAACTGGATATGAAACAAACGGCTTACGAGGCCTGGGCTTTTGTTGAAGATGTGAACGGCTGTCGTGATTCGGCAAGTATTACCCTCGATGTGAAGGAGGTAAAATTGAATTTTCCCAACGTTTTTACTCCCAACGGAGATGGCGTAAATGAATATTTTGAAGTGGAGGTAGAAGAGGAAGAGGGGAAAAGCATTACCGATGTCTATTTGAGCAGTACGATGGTTATTTATAACCGTTGGGGTGAAAAGGTATTTGAGGACAATAATTTCAGTGGCCAGTCCGGTAGCTCCTGGGATGGTCAAAACCATAAAGACGGCGTTTATCATTATATTTTACGCTGCCGTGGCTTTTTTAAGGAAGATGTATACCGGGGAGTGATTCATATTCTTACACAACCTCCCAAGGATGCTGAATAAAAACTTTTTTTCCGGTTCAATCCGGATCACTTAATCGGATTGGGCCTTTTTTAACCTTTAAAGACCATTTTTTTGACCTGAATATTATGCACCGCTTCCAGCGAAGTAATCAGATTTTCCTGCTCCTTCAGGTCGCCGGTTAATTCCAGTAATATTAATCCCCCGCTACTGCAATACGCTTCATTGACTTCATGCAGCCCGATCCGGGTTTTTATGTTACATCCGTAACGGGTTAAAATCCGTTGCACTTCAAGTGCTTCTTTCTGGCGGTCACCAATAAAAATTCCGATTACGTTTATCATGGTTTTCAAGTATTTTTTTTCAAAAATACATTTTTCTGTTATAAAGCAATTGCTTTTTGCTCACTTTTTCAGTATGGGCTCCTTCATAGCAGTAATAAATCAGACGAGTAGCCTGAAAATACCAGAAGCGTTTGCGGGAAATTTTTTACTATTCGGTTGATAAGTAAAAAGTTAAGGGGCAATATGCCCCTTAACCGGAGAAAAAAAGAGTCAATGATCAAAAACCATCAATTTGAAATCAATACCACCAATATTGCTTAATTTCTCCAACATTGTTTTTATTTCGAATCCTATCCTCCCAGCGTGAGAATAAGGCTTTCTGTCTGCGAACTTACGGCCTCAGAGACTTCATGAATTCTTATACGGGTGCGGATGATATGTCCGTATTCAGAATGTAAAGTCTGGGTTTTGTTGGCTTCCTTAATTCTGTTTTTGATCAAAATGCCGACAATCGTTATTCGCTCCATGGATGTATTTTAGAAATATAGATCTCTTTCGCCACTTTTAATTCTTTCAATCCGGTTGCGGATTTCCTGTGTGTTAATCGCAAATTCACCCATTTCAAGCATTTTTAATTCCTCATCGATCCGGTTCCATCCTTTTTTTGCCACCTCCTCCTGTGCATAATCTACCAGAAATTCAGAAAGGGTCAGGATGGCGTTAGGTGTACAGAATCGTTTAATGAAGCCTGGTACGGAGAATTCCATAAAATGCTCTCCGGTGCGTCCCAGTCGGTAGCATGCGGTGCAAAATGAAGGAAGATAGTTATGTTCCAGCAGTTCATCTATAATCTCGTGTAGCGATCGTTCATCTCCGATACGGAATTGCTCCCGGTTAAGGTTCTGTTCATTGTTCTTGATTTTCGAATATTCCCCAATCTCGATTTTGGTGCCTCCATCAATTTGTGATACCCCGAATTGCATCACTTCTCGTCTGATTTCCGGCGCTTCACGGGCGGTTAGAATTAAACCGGTATAGGGAACCGCTAACCGTAATATGGCTACGAGTTTAGTGAAATCAGCATCGGAAACTTCATATTTATCGGTGATATTTAACGCCTGCGCATCTTTTATGCGTGGGAAACTGATGGTGTGTGGCCCTACATTATAGCAGGCTTCCAGATGCACGGTGTGGCGTACCAGCGCCAAAACCTCAAACCGCCAGTCGTAAAGGCCAAAGAGTGCGCCAATGCCCACATCATCGACTCCTGCTTCCTGCGCCCTGTCGAGTGAGGTCAGACGGTAATCATAATCTTTCTTTTTCCCACCCAGGTGATACCAGGAATAAGCCTCACGGTCATAGGTTTCCTGGAAAACCTGATAGGTGCCGATTCCCGATGCTTTGACCGTCCGGAAACCCTCGATATCCAACGGCGCAGCATTGATATTAACCCGTCGGATTTCCCCATGGTTTTTGTGCACACTATACGTTAGTTTTACCGTATGTGCGATGTATTCGGGCGAATATTCCGGATGCTCTCCATACACCAGAATTAATCTTTTTTGGCCGTTATCTTCCAACGCCTCGACTTCATGGATAATCTCTTCATCAGAAAGTGTTTTTCTGATGGCCGTGGTATTGGTTACCCGAAAACCGCAATATTTGCAGTTATTCACACAGCGGTTACCAATGTATAGTGGCGCAAACAGTACGATCCGGTTTCCGTAAACCTTTTCTTTGAGCTTTCGTGCTCCGTTTTTGATCATTTCAATCTGCTTTGGTGTGTTGGTATTTACCAACACGGCCGTTTCCGCAAGTGTAAGACGTTCTTTGTTTAGTGATTTATTAATTATTTGTTCTACGCGTTCATCGGTTACCTCCGTAGTGTGGAGATAATTCCAGATTTCGTCAGAATCGATGAAGGGCTGCATCCTTTTATCCGGGATTGCACATTTTTCAGGGTTAAAGCGCATTTGATTTATATTTTATGTTTATTGAGTTCTGTTGCAGAGGAAGGGAAAACTGCTGATTTAACACTTATGTCGTTTACCCGGCCCAGTTTTCCGGTTAATGCACCTAAATGATCGGTGGTCGCCTCTACCACAAGTGCAATGATACTTTTATGATTCACCCGGGAGGGTAACCCCAGTCGCCCGATTATCAGGGAAGAATACTCCGACAGAATGTGATTGACTGCACAGGCTTGTGCAGGATCATGCAATAGAATAGTGATTGTGCCGATTCTCTTTTCCATCAGATCATCTCCTTTGGGTTTGAATAAGTGTAAAATCCTTAGGTCAGATTTTCCTCCCCTCAGACGCGACAAAAATACAAAGAATAAAATGACTTACAATTGAAAGAAGTAAACTCTTCTGATTTTTTTTATTTCCTTACGTTAATTAAAAAACCGGGAAATTTCCTTTTCATCATATAATGATGATAGTATATTGTTAATCAGGATATTTGTTAAGTATTCCGCAGGGATTCCGCATGTTTTATGCAAGGGTAATCTGCAATCCGTCGTAGGCCAGATGCATTCCTGCCGGTAAGTTTTTTTCCAACTCGGCATGTTTTCCGATAAAGTGGCTCATGTGCACAAAATAGGTTTGTTCTGGATGAATACGTTTTGATAATTCAATGGCCTGCTGTAATGAAAAATGGCTGATATGTGGGCTGTTGCGTAAGGCATTCACCACTAAAATCCGGGTGCCTTTTACTTTTTCAATCTCTTCATCGTCGATGTGACTGGCATCGGTTATATAGGTAAAATCATCAAACCGATAGCCAAAAATGATCTCTTTATAATGGTATACTTTAATGGGAACAATTTTTACCTTCTCAATGATTACCGGATTGCCGTCCAGAGGGATTAAATCTACCTGTGGCGTGCCAAAGTATCTCTTATTGGCGAAGATATAAGGAAACGAAGTAGTAATAAAATCCAGCACATTCTGCTGTCCGTACATTGCAATGCGTTTGTTCAGAATGTAATTAAATCCTCTGACATCATCCAGCCCGGCGATATGATCGCGGTGGCTGTGTGTGAAAAGTATGGCATCAATGTCGTCAACGTGGTTGTTGAGCATCTGAACCCTGAAGTCAGGGCCGCAGTCGATGATAAAAGTTTTGCCTTTGTGCCTGACCATCACGGATGTGCGCAAGCGCTTATCGCGTGGGTCTTTCGAGGCACAAACATCGCAATTGCATGCCACAACCGGCACCCCGGTTGAAGTTCCTGTTCCCAAAAAAGTAACGACGGTCGCATTTTGATCCTTCATCCTGAAAATTTGGTTAATAGATTAACTCCTGCGTATCTATAATGGCGTTTTCCAGCGTCTTTTTGAGCAGATTACGATCCGCTTCCGAAGGCAATTCACTGATGCGCTTATGAAAGGTAAGCGTGACTCTCCGGCCGTCCAGCGCTTTATTGTCGAGCAGCAGCAAGTCAAGGGCAACCGAGGCACACTGCATATTCTCGGGCGTCTGACAGTTTTTAATAATTGCTAATGCTCTGAATTGGTTCCAGTTGTAGTTTAC
>RZYD01000764.1 GCA_009930445.1 Bacteroidia bacterium
GCAATGCGCGACCCATAGGCTTTGGGCCAGGAAATCAGAATGCCTTCTTCTGTTCTCAGGGCACTAATGCCTTCAGGAGTCATTACTTCGTCCGGAGTAACCCCTATCTCCGAATAGGTTATCGGGCTTGTGTTTCCATAGGTTGAGATGAAACAGGCACCTATCGTATTGATTTGTTGGTCGGTAGTATAAAAAAGACTATTCTGAGGCATCTGTATAAATGCCGTATCCGTTTGCCCGTTGTTAAACCTGAACAGCAACATACATTGGTCGATCCAGGGATAAACATACGAGAAATCATCCCAGAAAATCATATAAAGATCTACATTATGAATTACGCGAAGATTTTCCGGTGCCGGAACCTCTTTCTCCTGAGCTCTTATTTCAGCTGTGGTGGAAGGATGGCTTTCGTTAAAGCCATCACTTAGTGCCACAATCTGATAAAAGTAGGTGCGAAGTGGAACCAGCGCATTGGTATCAATAAATGTAAGTGTAGTACGGTTGGCTGGAATGAATCCGGAAATATTGCGTACGATGGTATCGTTGTAGCTTTTTCGGTAAAGGTAATAGCCAATTACAAATCGTTCCCCTTTATTCCACGACAAACGTATTCCTTTTTCATGGTAGGAGGCTTTTAATCCTGTGGGCGGGTTCGGGATATCACTTCCTGTAAAGTGATTAAACACTATTGCCGATTGATCACCTGTACCAAACGGGGTATCAATAATAAGATAATAATAGTAGTTTTCATTGGCTTCAGGGACGAAATCTCTGTAATTTTTTAGGGTAGGGCTTGTGGTGGCAATCAGGGTGTAGGGTCCTTCGGGAGTATTGGCACGGTAGATATGGGTTTGGGTAACAGGGATTCGGGGGTCAGCGGTCCATGTAAGATCGATGGCGCGTTGTGCAGGAACTCCTTCGGTCACAATATTCCGGGCAATGGGTAACTCCTCCGAAGCGATGGAGGCCAGTGTCACCGTATCGGATGGGTTTCCGGCATTGCCGCAGAAATCGTAGGGTATCAGATAATAGCTATACCACCGGATGGGTTGTATCGCTGTATCGCGAAGAATTACAAAAAGTGAATCGTTGCTTTTATACCAACCGGGCATAGCCTCACAGGCGGTAAATTTTGTTTCTCCGGCCTCTTTTCGCATCACTTTTATTTTC
>RZYD01000765.1 GCA_009930445.1 Bacteroidia bacterium
AAGTGCCTGTGCCAGTAATACCCGTACTTTTTGTTTTCCGCTCAGTTCCTCCATACGCATGGCATGAAATTCTTCTTTTATCCCCAGTCCGCTGAGCAACGATGCGGCATCACTTTCTGCATTCCATCCCTGCATATCGGCGAATTTTTCTTCCAGTTCTGCCGCCAAAATTCCGTCTTCGTCTGAGAAATCCGTTTTAGCATATAGCGCCTCTTTCTTTTTCATGATGCTCCAGAGTTGTTTATGCCCCATTAAAACAGTATCCAGCACAGGATAATTGTTAAAGGCCTGATGATCCTGACTCAGTACCGATAATCTTTCGCCAGGGCCAAGGCTGATGTTGCCGGTGGCCAGGCTCACTTCACCCGTTATGGCCTTTAATAAGGTCGTTTTTCCTGCCCCATTGGCACCGATAATGCCGTAGCAGTTTCCAGAAGTGAATTTAATATTAACATCCTGAAAAAGAATACGTTTCCCGAATTGTATGCGTAAATTGTCAATGGTAATCATATGTTTTTTTAATAATAAAGGGTGGTAATTCTATATCACCACCCGGAGATTCAATGAATAGTATAAGTAGCTTATTTTTAGATAAAAAAGCAGGTAATAGGCTGCTAATTAACCGGCTGCAAATTTAGAAAATTATTTTATCGTTTGGGAGAAAAAGACTTTATTTTTTTTTAGGGTTTTGTTCTGCTTGTGAAGTGTCTCCACCCACAATAATTGCCGCTGTTCTGGGCTTTAAACAGAGACTTATGGTATTGTTTGTCGATTGGATAATTGGGTCGTTTTGGAGTATGTCGCAGTATTGGGTAATAAATTTTACCGGTAGGGTGACGCATTGTGTTTCGTTCCCGGTATTGAATACCGCGATAATCTCCTGTCGCCCGTTGAACCGCGAGTAACCCAATGTTTGGCACGAATCGTCCTGCAGTATAAATTCGGTCTCACCATAAGACAGTACCGGATATTTTTTTCGGATGTGCGTGAGTTGACGATAAAACCCGAATAATGCACGATCAAATTTTGGTTGATCGATCGGCCTGGGAAGATTTAGCGGGTGGTATTTTTCGGGTTCGAATTGCAGATCAGGCCATAGGAGTGGTTTTCGGGTGTCGGGATCATCAGCACCCCACATTCCCATCTCATCACCGGCCCAGATGTG
>RZYD01000766.1 GCA_009930445.1 Bacteroidia bacterium
GGTTATGCTATTTTTGCGTTTGTAGCGTGCCTCAATATTTAAGAACATTGTTACCTTTGTTTGCTGCGGGTTTATCATAAATTCAAAGAAAAGAGTATTTTGCATGAGAAACAGTCCTGTTATTTCGCTGCTTGACCGTTTTGCGGCCTGTACACTGGAGCAGGCTATGCAGGTTAGTTATACGCACCGAAAGGATATAAAATTTCTTATCCGTGAAGCGGAATTTTGTTCTGTATTAGAAAATGTCGCTGATGCGTATTTTGTAGTTCAGCTTCGGGATCAGGTTATTCATCCCTACCTGACCTGGTATTTTGATACTCCTGCCAACTTGTTTTACCGGATGCATCATAATAAAAATTATCCGCGTTATAAAGTGCGAAAAAGAAAATATCCACTCAGTGGGGATATTTTTCTTGAAGTGAAGAAAAAAACAAATAAACGAGATACACGCAAAACCCGTATGCGAATTTGTGACTTTGACCCCTTGCTCACGGGAAAACAGACTGAATTTCTCGGGAAGAATTGCTTCGGTGAGGTAGCGGATTTGCATCCCGTACTGCATTCCGCATTTCAGCGTATCACACTGGTAAAGAAGGATTATTCCGAACGATGTACTATCGATCGGAAGGTTACTTTTCATGACGGCAATACGGAAGTGCAACTTGAGGGGCTGATCATCGTGGAAGTTAAAATTAATCGTGGATCCGATCATTCTCCCATGCGCATTGCCTTGAAAAAGGCACATATACGGCCGTCACGATTTTCCAAATACTGCATCGGCAGGTTGCTTACGCCGAATGCATTAAAATATAATGCTTTTAAACCACAGTTAACTTTTGTTGATCATTATATTAATTCTAATGCTTATGCTGAGTAATCTTTTATCTGCTATGAACCCCTTTCTCCTGAACAAGCTTTTTGATATCAAGTTAGTCCACACCGAAGATTTTTTGGAGCTTTTTATTCGTTTGCTGTTTAATCTGCTGGTCGTGTTTATTCTTGTAAGGATGATTTACCGAAATGACCGTAAAGGCAAAAATTATTCTTTTGCCTTTATAGCGATTTCGATGATTGTTTTTCTTATTTGTTTTCTTTTGGAGAGTGTTAAGCTGGAACTTGGATTCGCTTTGGGGTTATTCGCTATTTTCGGGATTTTGCGT
>RZYD01000767.1 GCA_009930445.1 Bacteroidia bacterium
TGCCCCTCCTTCTTTCACTGCAATGGTTATATCTTTGATTATCTTGGAGAAAATTTTTGACCGCTTTGCGTCATTTGCCCCTTTCTTCCTTTTAATGGTTGACCATTTATTGTGACCTGACATAATCTGATGATTTAAGTGATACTTCTTATCTGTTTTGAGACGGTAAAAATACAATTTTTTTTGATTCTTATCGATTCCGCCTTTGGGGGAAGAAGAGTGGTGTTCGTTTTTTTTATATAATTGTCGAATTAGACAACCAATGATGAATCAGAGAGATACGATACGGGTGCTTGTAGTTGATGATGAAGCCAACTCCAGAAACCTTATGGAAATGTTATTGCGTTCGTTTTCTGATCTGGAAGTGTTGGGTTCGGCCGATTCGGCTGAAACTGCACTGCCTTTTATCAGGGCTGCCTCCCCTGATCTGATTTTTCTTGATATTTCAATGCCTGGGAAGGATGGATTCGATCTGATCGGGGAATTGCAATCTTTTGATAAAATTCCCGATATTATTTTTGTTACCGCTTTTGACCAGTTTGCCGTTCAGGCCTTTAAAGTATCAGCTTTTGATTATTTATTGAAGCCGATTGATTTTACCGCGCTCGAACAAACACTGAGGCGATACCGGAAACACCGTTCCTCTGTTCAAATGGAAGAACAACTGTCGGGGCTACTCCGGCAGATTACCAATAAGGACCGCTTTAATAAAATATGTATTCCTACCCGTACAGGTTTTGTTTGTTTTGCTTCCGAAGAAATCGTTTACCTTCAGGCAGAAGGTAGTTATACCCGGCTGAAAGTGCTCTCCGGGGAAGAGCATCTGATTCCAAATAACATTGGCAAGGTGGAAACCATCCTGCCAGACAACGGATACGCCCGGCTTGGCCGCTCACTCGTGGTTAATTTGAACTACGTGGCTGGGTTCGACCGAAAGCAAAAAACCATTACGCTTATTTGCGATGATCTTTCCATCACTTTATCGGTTCCGGTTAAGGCGTTAAAAATTCTTGAATCATGGATTCGATAAGAAAGTTTTCGTATCCTTGTATCCTCCCGGTAGTAGCTTCGTTGATAAAATTAACTCCTTCATGTGCTAAATCTCCTCGTTTATACAATAAGTGCCTGTCAGGCGGGATGATGTATTTTTAAATTGTATT
>RZYD01000768.1 GCA_009930445.1 Bacteroidia bacterium
GCATCAAACCGACATACCTGACGGCATTTATCACATCCAATACAGAGTTTTGGATCAATTATGGCTAAAACTCCACTGTAAAACTCTTCCCGGCTTACCTTATGGGGATGCATAATCAGGTGAAGATTGGAGGCATCCACATCACAATCTGCCAGTATGGCATCTTTTCCGGCAAGCCTTGCGAATGCAGCTGTTACTGATGTTTTTCCCGTTCCGCCTTTTCCTGAAATGATTACAATCTCTTTCATCCTTTTTCCCCTTTCTCGTTTTCCATAAGGTGAGCCGTAATGCGTTCGAGCTGTGCTTCGAAGGCTGCATTATTTTTATAGATCAGTGCTCCGGTTGCATATTGTTCGGCAATTTCTCTTTCATTGGCAATTGTTCCGATTATCTGCACCTGGGCTGATGCACAGTAATCTGTAATTATTGCATTGGAAGCATCTGCCCGGTTGATCACTATTCCTGTTTTTTTTCCGAGTTGCTGGACCGTTTCAACCGCAAGTTTCAGGTCATGCAACCCGAAGGGTGTGGGTTCAGTAACCAGAATAACGTAGTCTGTTTCACTGATTGCATGGATCATTGGACAGGCGGTTCCGGGCGGGCAGTCGAAGAGCAGGAAACGATAGTTGGCCGCTATGGCGTCAATTGATTTATGGGCCTTGTTGATCAAGGGGACTGCCTGCTCAATTCCAACGTTCAAACGAGCTTCCATGAATTTTAGTGTATGGTAGTTCCCCTGCGAAATCACACCCATCGGCGATTGAACCATCGGGAGTGCGTTGGTTGGACATAATTCCGAGCATGCATAACAGCTGTGACATAGGCCATCGAAAACCATGATCTGGTCACTGAGCTGAATAATCGCATTGAAGTTGCAGTTTTTTTGGCATTCCCCGCATAACGTACAATTGACTTCATTCCATTGCGGCGTATAGCGGTATGCGGTTTCTGTTTCTGTAATTTTGGGTTTCAGAAACAAAGCGGTATCCGGCTCCTCAACATCCAGATCGCAAAGCACAACAGGATAGCGCTCAGCCAGAAATGCCGCGAGATTTACGGCAAGCGTTGTTTTTCCTGTACCTCCTTTACCGCTGGCGATGGCAATTTTCATAGCTTAATGGCTGCATTGGTTAGAGCCAGTTTGTAATTTGTTTTCCA
>RZYD01000008.1 GCA_009930445.1 Bacteroidia bacterium
GTTAGCAGATGTGGTGAATTGCTAAATTATTGATTATCAGTGATTAAATATTTCCATTTTTATTATACAGCAATATTTAGATAATTTGGGTCATCGAATAATCTTGCTATCATATTTCTTGCCTCATCGTTTTCAAATAGTTTTTCCATTACTTCATTTTCATCTATATTATCAAATAGCATCGCCATAACATTCAGTAATTCAACGAATAAGCCCCATAATCGTTGATCCAAACGTTTTTGAATTATTTGTTCAGACAATTCTGCAAATAAACCATTCATTGATTCATAATGCGCTATTCGGTGTCTCATTGATAGCAGTATGTACTGAAGCATTGTGATTGTGGTGTCGGCTATCTGTGCATCAAAATCATTTGACTGACATCGTCCAAGCCCCAGTAATTGTTTAGATTCCTTGAAAAAGACTTCGATAGTCCAACGAATCTGGTAAATTTCAATCATTTCAATAAATGAGAGCCTTGGGTTAGTACAAATAAAAACCTTCCATTTGCCATTAACACCCTGTTTACTAAACGCTAATTTTATTTTCCTTCCATTATAGTCGACTTCTGTCTCCAAATAGTAAAGCTTTAATTTCCGGCAACGCTTAGGTTTTCCTAATACTCCTCTTATCTGGCTATAGGTTAACTTCTTATCGTGATATGAAAATTTCGTTTTTGCGATTTTATACATCCCAATCAGGTGTGTCGGATTCTTTGTTACAGATAAGACAACATCTATTAATTCCTTACAGGTGAACCAACTGTCAACAAGCACATAGTCAACCTTATAGCCCATGGATATTACCCGTCTAAACATCTTTATAACACTACTTATCTTTGACTGATCGCATTCAGCAGCTCGTTCGTAACTACAGGAGCTTTTATCTCTCTTTTTACTGAATTGCTTTCTGTTCTCTTTCCGGGTTAAGCCAAAAGGCTTCTGTTTATTACTCCCTCGCTCCCGATGAAGACTAAAATCAATCGGAATAAAGGAATAACCATCCCAATATCCCATTAATAAAAGCTTGAATCCCAGAATAAAACCTTTAGTAACATGATCATATAACCTGGAAACCTTCTCTATTTTTTTACCTCTCTTGCTAAGAATTGTATCGTCAAAGATCAAACATTTTGGACTGGAAGATTGGGGTGCAAACTTTGAATCTACTATCTTTTTGAACTGGTTAGCAAATAGCCAATGCAATAACCGCCAATTGAGCTGTGAATTGTTTTTTAAACGATAAAAAGCGTCTTTCCCGGCTTCTGTCTGATGCCTGACATGTCCATTTAACATGGAGTTTACGGACTTTATGTTAATGAAAGGCATTGATAATAAAACTGTTAGCAGCCATTCAAAACCATATCCTTTATTCTTAATCTCGCTTACAGGCTTACTTAATTTTGAAAAAGAAAATAACTTCAAAGAACTATTGATGAATTCCGGCTCAACCCAGCTATAGGAAAAATCATTTTTTAATTCCCAAATGTTTTTAATACCTTTACAGTGCAGCATGTTTTTAGTTTTTTGATTTCAACCCTAATTTACTTATAATTAGGACATTAACTTAAAAACATTGCTGCTTTTTATTAACATTAAGCTGTTAATTTCCAGCTATATACCAAGTGCGAAACTTGAGTTAATAATAGTTATGGATGCTTCAAAAATAATAAAAAGATTAATACAGACAGGCTCAATCACTTGATTTGGGGATTTTTTTCACTATGAAAATTAGGCAATAATTAAGTGTAGAGGAAGTATGGGGTGTAAAAAAAGCGTTGTCATTACATTGAAATGCAGTTTCCAACTCTACCCATAATAACGACGCCAATACTATTCCCTATGACAACCAACTGTATTTAATCCGTGAGCAAGGCTATTTCGAAATTTTTGTTTTCTGCGTCCATGCGGTCAGAGGCACCTCGCTAACACTGGAAGAGACTACAAGGCCGCATTTTTTTGCAAAATAGCGATGAAACGCTGTGGATCCGGAGAGTTCGGGATGGAAGGAGGTGGCCAGGCATTCTGCGGATTCGGCGGCTGTGATGGTGCCGTTGGTGGTGTGAAGCACGTTGACATGGGTGCCGGTATGTGTTATTTGGGGGGCGCGGATAAAAGTAAGGGTTAGGGGTGTGGGCGCGATTTCCGGCAACAAGGCTGTCTCCTGAAAGCTATTGACCTGTGGGCCAAAGGCATTACGGTCGACGGTTATATCCATTAACGCCAAATGGGGTGTTTCGTTTTTTATTGTTTTAGCAATCAGGATGGCGCCGGCACAGGTGCCCCAGATTTTCATTCCGGAAGAAAATGCATGGATGATGGGCGTACGAAGTTCGAAAATCGTAATTAGCCTGGCAAGGCACGTACTTTCGCCTCCAGGCAGAATAAGTCCTGCGAGGTTATCGAGGTCGGTTGCTTTTTTTACCCTGACCGGCTCCAGTCCCAACGCTTCAAGATGGGTGAGGTGCTCCTGCACCCCACCCTGGAGATCCAATACTCCGATTTTATCTCTCATGCGAATTTTCTTTACCAGCCGCGTCCGGCCAGTTTGTCTTCTTCTTTCATGGTGCTGATGCCAATACCTACCATGGCTTCACCCAGTCCTTTTGAGGCTTCCAGAATCATTTCCGGGTCGTTAAAATGTGCTACAGCCTTAACGATTGCTCTGGCTCTTTTTTTAGGGTCTCCGGATTTGAAGATTCCGCTGCCCACAAATACGCCGTCGCATCCCAACTGCATCATTAATGCCGCATCGGCTGGGGTAGCGATACCACCGGCTGCGAAGTTAACTACGGGAAGACGTTTCAGCTCACGTACCTTTTGGGCTATATCCTGAGGGATTCCGTTATTTTTACAAAATGGAACTACTTCTTCTTCATCCAAAGCACAGAGAACCCGGATATCCCGGTTCATGGTGCGCATGTGTCTGACGGCTTCCACCACATCACCCGTTCCGGCTTCTCCTTTGGTCCTGATCATAGCGGCACCTTCTGAAATACGTCGCGCCGCTTCACCCAGGTTACGTGCACCACAGACAAAAGGAACGGAAAACTTCGATTTGTCAA
The DNA here is from genome assembly GCA_009930445.1 of Bacteroidia bacterium. GTDB lineage: Bacteria > Bacteroidota > Bacteroidia > Bacteroidales > BM520 > BM520. The sequence goes on from RZYD01000008.1 coordinate 3,065, forward strand.
TATGATTTTCTTCATCAGCAGGTGTGAGTACTTCGCTCTCGTCAATATAATCTACTTTCAGCGCTTCGAGCACTTGTGCCTCAACAAAGTGGCCAATCCGGGCTTTCGCCATCACGGGAATGGAAACCGCTTTTTGAATTTCAATGATCATTTCCGGGTCTGACATCCGGGCTACTCCACCTTCCAGACGAATATCGGCAGGTACGCGCTCGAGTGCCATGACCGCAACTGCACCCGCTTCTTCGGCAATCTTTGCCTGTTCGGCGTTGGTGACATCCATAATAACCCCGCCTTTCAGCATTTGTGCTAATTGAGCATTCAGGGTATAACGTGAATTTTCCATTGTTTTGTTGTTTTTTTCGAGCCACAAAGTTACGCTTTTATTCCTCTCAGCCAATAAATCGTATTTAATCTGAAAAATCCTGCCGGCCTTTTTGTCGTTTATTTTTATTCTTTTTCAGGGAAGAGGTATTCTTGCTTAACAAATTTTTACCTTTGAAATGCGAAAACAATAGAGATGATGGAAAAGTCGAAATATGTCCGTCCCAGCTGGGATCGTTATTTTATGCAGATTGCCGATACGGTCGCTACCCGGGCTACCTGCGACCGGGGTCGAAGTGGATGTGTGATTGCCCGCGACCGTCAAATATTGGTTACCGGTTATGTAGGCTCCCCAACCGGGTTGCCCCATTGTGATGATGTCGGACACCTGATGAAGAAAGTGATCCATGAAGATGGCCATATCAGCCAGCATTGTATGCGTACCGTGCATGCTGAGCAAAATGCCATTTGTCAGGCGGCAAAACGGGGTATTGCACTGCAAGGATCAACACTCTACTGCCGTATGACGCCCTGCCGCACGTGTGCTATGCTCATTATTAACTGTGGAATTGTACGGGTGGTATGTGAAAAAAAATACCATGCCGGTGCTGAAAGTGAGGCCATGTTTGCCGAAGCAGGTATCCAGCTTGATTATTTTGGGGATGAGGTAATGGAATACGACAACCAGTAAAACCCTTGTGCTGAAGGATTAGAAAATGGAGTGCAGCAGCCGGTCGATATTGATCAGTCCAAACGAACGGGCCACGGTAAGAAGGATTACTATAATTAATACCCAGCGTACAAAGCCTGCCCCTTTTTTTATCGCCAGCCGCGAGGCAACGAATCCGCCCAGCATCGTACCGATTCCCAGGGTTAACCCATAGGCCCAGTTTATTTGCCCGCTGAGATGGAAGACCACAAGCGTTATGGGTGTGTAAATCAGAATAATAAATACTTTGATCGCATTGGCTTTTACCAGATCATATCCAGCATTTAGCACCAGTCCGGCAATCAGAAAGTAACCTACTCCCAGTTGTATAAACCCGCCATAAAATCCAATCAGAAAAAAAAGAATAATTTGAACAAGGGTGACTTTTTTGTTGATGAGCAACGGATTTTCTTTAATCCACCGGATAGGTTTTATCACTATAAATACCAGCATCAGCAACATAATGATGCCAATTACCGTTTCGATTACTTTTTTATTCAGATCGATGGCAACCAGGGCACCTAAAAGGGATCCAAAAAATGCCGGCAATGCCAGCCCGATTCCTTTTTTGAAATCGATTGTTTTTTTTTGGCTAAAACTGGTTACTGCCACGATGTTCTGAAGTAAAACCCCCACACGGTTTGTGGCGTTGGCGAGGTTTGCCGGTAGGCCCAAAAACATGAGTAGCGAGAGGCTGATGATACTTCCCCCTCCGGCAAGTGTGTTGATAAAACCCACGAGTAATCCAGCAAGAATTAAAGCAAGTGCTTCAAAAATACTCATATTCAGCGCGGAAGGTATTAGTGATACGAATGTTTTTTCCCGAATAGTTCAATAATCAAAAACAAAATGATTAGGGCAAAAATAAACAGAATTCCGGTGGGAATGCCGAACGAGGCCGGAATAATTCCGCAAACAATGGACACACCTCCAACGGTAAGTGCATAGGGCAACTGTGTCCTGACATGTTGGATGTGATTACATGAACTCGCCAATGAACTTAATATGGTGGTATCGCTGATCGGGGAGCAATGATCGCCCAACACCGACCCTGCCAGAACAGTCGATACTACATTATGAAAAATGGCAACGGCCTGTTCATGATCCATCCCCGCTTGCTGTGTAATCAGCCAGCTCGCAGGCAAAATCAAAGGATAGAGTATGGCCATCGTTCCCCAGGATGTACCAGTGCTGAAAGCCACCAGCGCTGCAAGAATAAAAGTAATGGTCGGTACCCATGCCGGCGCCAGATTAATTTCTATAATGATCTGAGAGATAAAATCAGCTGTATGCATGTGTTTGGTAATCAATGCAATAGACCAGGCCATGACGAGAATTACAATGGCTGTGAGCATGGTTCGGAAGCCGTTAATCAAACTGTCGACGGTTTTTTTGATCGATAATATCCTTCCTCCAACCGTCAGAAGCACTGCAATTAATACGCCGGCCAATGACGACCAAAGCAATGCACGGTACGAATCACTGGCACCAATTACTCCCGACAAGTTTCGCGCAAAGCCAATGCTACCGTCCCAGGGGTGGGCAGATAATCCGGTAGCAATAAGCCCGATTATTGTCCCTACTACCACTACCAGCACCGGAATAAGTGCATTATATGCTTTCGTTTTTGTTTCCGGACCAGGGTCAAGGTCGTTGAGTTTATTGCTGAACGAGCGCTCTTCATCCTCTGTTGTGTCGTTGCCCTTCAGCCGGGCTTTTTTTTCTGCCTGAAACATGGGCCCGAAATCTTTGTTGCGCCAAATCAACAATACTATAAATATCAGGGTGAGCACCGGATAAAAGGAATATTTCAGGGAGTGAAGAAAAACATGGTAAGGCGTTTCGTTCAACCCCAGCGTGGTAATACCGTCCTGAATATAACTGAGTTCAGCCCCAATCCATGTGGTAACAAAGGCAATGGAGGCTACCGGAGCGGCCGTCGAGTCGACCAGATAACTGAGCTTCTCCCTGGAAATTTTCAGCTTGTCGGCTAACGGACGCATCGTGTTTCCTACCACCAACGTGTTGGCATAGTCGTCGAAGAAGATTGAAACGCCCAGCAACCACGTAATGAATTGTCCCGACCGCGGTGAAGAAGCAAATCTACTGAGATAGTGAACTACGCCTTTCATCCCTCCATTGCGGGTAATGAGGTTTACCATGGCGCCAATGAGCATACTGAAGACGATAATGGAAAGATGTCCGGTGTCGTATAACGATTGCAGAATGTAAGTGTCGATAATCAGTTGAAGGGAATGAATTAGGATATTAAAGATACTTCCGCCGCTGTAGATGCTTATGATCAGCGTTCCTGAAAAAATCCCAAGAAAGAGGGCGGTAAAAACTTCCTTGAATAGTAAGGCGATGAGAATAGCAATTAATGGCGGAAGAACTGACATCCATAACGGAATGGGCTTAATTACAATATGTTGCCCGGAGGAGGTGTGAATTTCCGTTTTTTCTTTTGGAAGGAAAGTGTATTGTGCAGCTCCTGAATCGTTGATCTTAACGGAGTCGGTGTACTCTCCATTCCGGATCATTATTGTTTTTCCGGCAAAAATTTGTCGACTGTCACCTTCCATTTGAATTTGCAAGGTGCAGGCCCTGTTTTTTATGGTGATAAAAGGTTTTTCGACGGAAAGGGTAAGGTTTGCGTGGGTGGTATCTTCCACTGTGATTTCTGTCTGTTGTTTTCCAAACCCATGGTTTGAATTTAGTAAAAATGCCAGGGCCAGCAGCAATCCGAACAATGATTTTGTCATTCTGTTCTGTTGTTTGATTTTTTTATTGTTGGTCTTTGAGCATTTCCAGTGCGGTATCCAGGTAAAGATATACATCAGTGGGGTGATGTCCGATGTAATCTTTACTGCGTATATGTCCCATTCTGACCATTACGGTATTCATGTCGGGAATCACAAACACATACTGGCCCAGAATTCCACGTGCGTAATAAATAGTGTGGCTCCGGTGATTAAGCATCCACCATTGGTATCCGTAGAAGTCAACTGGATTCCCCTGATTATCCAATAAATGTTGTGCCGGAGTGAGCGATTTTTCAATCCATGTTTTTGATACTACTTGATATCCGTTCCATTGCCCGTTATTCAGCAGGAGTTGACCAAGCCGGGCGAGGTCGGTAGCATTGGTATTGAAACAGCAATAGGCTTTTTCCATGCCGTTTTTTTTGTCGAGGCTCCATCGTGCGTCTCTTTCTGCCTGCACGGGTGACCAGAAATAGCGGGAAGCAAATTCGCTGAGTGTTATTCCGCTGGCGCGGGAAATAATCATGGCAAGCAACTGGGTGTTTCCACTTTGATAGCGGAAAGTGATTCCGGGTTTCGTCTCAATGTGCTGGTTTAGCAGGAGTTTTTCGAGATTTTTACCGTAATAGGCTGCTGTAGTGGGGGTGAATAGCCCGGAATATTCCTCGTTCCAGTCTGAACCGCTGGCCATTTCCAGTAAATTTTTAAGGGTCAATCCGGAGAATATATTTTTATCGAGTTCCGGAATATATTGGATTACGGGGTCGTTTTCGCTTCCGATAAACCCTTTATCAATGGCAATTCCCGTCAGAATACCCACGATGCTTTTAGTTGCTGAGAAGGGGTTGGTCAGGCTTTCAGCACTGTATTCCTCCCAGTAGGTTTCGTGCAGCAGCATCGAATCCTTTACAATAACAAAGGCGATGGGTTTGTATTTTACTATGCTGTCGTAGAATGTTTCAGGGATGGTCAGCGTATTGTATTGCGGGTGCTGGTTCCAGGGCGACGGGTCGAGGGCTTCCACCGTACGGTTATGGAAAATTGTATAATCATCGATTCCTACATACCCGTATCGTAAGGCAGTACGGGCATATTGGGGAAGTGCAAAGTAGGTTACAACCAGGGTTGCAAGTACCAATAATGAAATTTTAACTGCGCGTTTTTTCATTGTCAGGTTTTTTTGATAAGACGGTAGGGTGTAAAAGTAGAAAATCTTGGCAATAAAACCTCAGTAGCAGTTAATGAATTGATGTTCGCAGGGTACGTGTTTTATTTTTTGAAAGATAGCGGATAATAGTGTTATAGATGGCGGCGGAGTCAAAACCACATTCTTCGGTTAACTCTTCGGGTGAGCCATGCTCAATGAACCGATCCGGGATACCCAGTTTAATTACATTCGCCGAATAGTTGTGGTCACTTTGGAATTCCTGAACTGCCGATCCCAGTCCGCCAACGAGCGTGCCATCTTCAAGGGTTATAATCAGTTTATGGTGGGAAAAAGCATCATGGAGCAAGTGTTGATCAAGGGGTTTCAGAAAGCGCATATCATAGAGGGATACCAAAACACCTTCATTCCGGAGTTCCTCGATAGCCTGTTGGGCATAATTTCCCGGATGCCCGATGGATAGAATCGCAATGTCGTCACCGGAATAAAGTTTTCTCCCTTTGCCGATGGGGATTTCTTTAAAGGGTACTTTCCATTTGGTATGTACTCCGCGGCCTCGCGGATAGCGGATAGAGAAAGGCCCGTGGGGTTTAAGTTGCGCGGTGTACATCATGTGCCGGAGTTCGTGCTCATCCATGGGCGCTGCAACAATCATATTGGGGATGGCTCTGAAATAGGCTAAATCAAAGGAACCATGGTGTGTCGGGCCATCTTCACCCACCAGTCCGCCACGGTCAAGGCAGAATACTACCGATAAATTTTGCAGTGCTACATCATGAATTACCTCGTCATAGGCCCGCTGCATGAAGGTGGAGTAAATGTTGCAGAACGGGATGAATCCCTGTGTGGCCATTCCGGCGGCAAAAGTCACCGCATGCTCTTCTGCGATCCCCACATCGAAGCTACGGTCAGGCATTTTATTCGTCATCAGATTCAGCGAACATCCGGTTGACATGGCCGGTGTAATTCCAACAATTTTTTCGTTTTGCGTTGCCAGTTCAACAATCGTATGTCCAAAAACGATTTGGTATTTGGGTGGGATTTTCCCGCATTCATAAGCAAGCTGTTCGCCGGTATTTTTATCGAAAACCCCGGGAGCGTGAAATGCCGTTTGGTTGCGCTCGGCAGCAGAAAAGCCTTTTCCTTTTGTGGTTATGGTGTGCAATAGTTTTGGACCGGGTATAGATTTTAAATCCTGCAGCAATTTAATCAAATGGGTGATGTCATGGCCATCCACGGGGCCAAAATATCTGATTTTAAATGCCTCGAACAGGTTGCTGCTATCAAAAATTGAGGATCGAAGGGCATTTTTTGTTTGGCGGACTACGTTTCTTCCGTTTTTGCCATATTTTTTCTCTCCGCCTAAAAGTCGCCAGATTCTATCTCTTAGCCGATTGTACGCTTTTGAAGTCCGTATATCGGTAAGATAGTCCTTGATGGCGCCCACACTCTGGTCGATGGCAATTCCGTTATCGTTAAGAATAATCAAAAGGTTGGTATTGGAAACGCCGGCATTGTTAAGCCCTTCCAGTGCGAGTCCGTTAACAATGGAAGCATCTCCTACCACGGCAATGTGTTGCCGTGTCATATTTCCTGCCAGTTTACTGGCAGTGGCCATTCCCAGGGCAGCGGATATACCTGTTGAGGAGTGCCCTGTTCCAAAGGCGTCGTATTCGCTTTCGCTGCGTTTTGGAAACCCGCTGATACCTTTATAGGAGCGGTTGGTAAAAAAACGTTCTTTTCGCCCTGTGAGAATTTTATGGGCATAGGCCTGATGTCCCACATCCCATACCAACAGGTCGTCGGGTGTGTCAAAAACATAATGCAGGGCTACGGTAAGCTCAATTACACCCAAACTGGCCCCCAAATGCCCCGGATTGACGGAAATAACATCAATAATAAAATCACGTATTTCACTGCATAATTGTGGCAGTTGTTCCATGGGAACCTTGCGCAGCTCGGCAGGTGATTGTATTGTGCTTAATAGTGTCCCCTTTTTTGGTACCATGTGTGTCTGATCCGATGAAGTATTAACAAAAGTTTAATAAAAAAGTTTTTCGCAGGTTATAACATCCCAAGTGCCAGTTTTGCCTCATCAGAGAGGCTATCCGGGTTCCATGCAGGCTCAAAGGTCAGTTCTATCGATACCTCAGTGATGCCTTCGATAGGAAGCAGGGTGTCGTGTACTTCCTGTGGCAATGACTCTGCCACCGGGCAGTTGGGCGACGTAAGAGTCATCAGGATTTCTACTTTTCCGTTTTCATTAATTTCTATATGGTAGATGAGCCCCAGATCGTAGATGTTTACCGGAATTTCGGGATCATAAATGATTTTTAGATTTCGGATAACCGCTTCGCGAAGTGCTTCTGTATTTTTCATTTTTTGTTATGATTTTGCCTGAAAAGCCATGGCATAGAATTTAATTTGTTTTACCATGCTCAACAATCCGTTCGACCGGGTAGGTGAGAGATGTTCTTTTAGTCCAAGTGTATCGAGAAAACTTAGATCGGCCTCCAGAATCGCTTCCGGCGTTTCGTGGTTAAAAACACGAATGAGCAGTGCTGCAATTCCCTTAGTGATAATTGCATCACTGTCGGCGGTAAAATGAATTTTGCCTTCCGCCAATGTGGCATCCAGCCAAACACGCGACTGGCATCCTTTGATTAGGTTTTCCTCTTTTTTTTTGTCCTCATCAATCGGTGGCACGGTTTTCCCCAGCTCTATTAAATAAGTATATTTATCCATCCATTCATCGAAGAGGCTGAATTCATTCACCAGCTGGTCTGTTTTTTCTTTTATCATAAGGCTAACAGAACATAGTTTTTACTTGTTGAACGGCTTTTATCAGAACATCAATTTCTGCTTTCGTATTATAAACGGCAAACGATGCCCGAATGGTACCCGGTATGCCAAAAAAATCCATTACCGGTTGTGCACAGTGGTGTCCCGTTCTGACGGCAACGCCAAAGCGGTCGATGATGGTCCCTGCGTCGTAAGGGTGTACATTATCAATTAAAAAGGAAACAACCCCTGATTTTTTTTCTGGCGTTCCCACCAGAGTGATCCCCCCTTCCGCCAGGAGTTGCTCTTCGCAATATCTTATCAATGCCTCTTCTGTTTCTGCTATGGTTGAAATTCCTGTGTCGCTGATAAAACGGAGGGCTTCCCCAAGTCCAATCACATCCCCGACATTAGGCGTCCCGGCCTCAAATTTAAAGGGAAGCACATTGTAGGTGGTTTTTTTGAAAGTAACTTCATCGATCATTTCCCCTCCACCCTGATATGGGGGCATAGTTTCCAGCCATTGCTCCTTACCGTATAAAACGCCAATGCCCATCGGCCCGTACATTTTATGGCCCGAAAAACAGTAAAAGTCACAGTCGAGTGCCTGTACGTCAACTTTTGTATGTGCTACAGCCTGTGCCCCGTCAATCAACACCGGGATCCCCAGGTGATGTGCGGCATCAATCATTTTTTTTATGGGATTTACCGTGCCCAGTGCATTGGAGATATGCGCAATGGCCACCAGTTTTACTTTATTGCTGAGCAGCTGTGGCAATGCCTCGGTCATCAACTCCCCGTTGAGGTTCATCGGCAGCACTTTCAGCGTTGCGCCCCGTTCTTCACAGGCCATTTGCCATGGGACAATGTTGCTGTGATGCTCCAGGGCAGATATCAATATTTCATCCCCGGACGAAACATACTTCTTGCAAAAACTATACGCTACAAGATTGATCGCTTCCGTGGTACCCCGTGTAAAAATAATTTCATGGCTGTGTTTTGCATTGATAAACGTTTTTACCTGTTCGCGGACATGCTCATACGATTCGGTGGCCTGTTGACTGAGGGCGTGCACACCCCGGTGTATATTGCTGTTTTGTTGGATGTAATAATTTGAAATGGCGTTGATAACACGCAGCGGTTTTTGGTTTGTTGCAGCATTATCAAGATACACCAGTGGCTTATTATGAACGCTGGTTTTCAGGATGGGAAACTGTGATCGTAGGCTATGCATCTCCGCTTCTTATTTTTATATTTTACTCATATCGATAGGGAAGGTTATTTCTCTCTCCCTGTTCTGGCAATGCAGCACGCAGGTTTCACAAATGTCAAGTTCACCATGCAGGCGTTTTTTTACCATATCATCGATCTGATTCCGTAGTACGTCAATTTTTATTTCATTAATTACCTCTGCTGCAAAGGCATACATAAGCAACATCCGTGCGCTCTCTTTACTTATACCTCGTGACATCAGGTAAAAAAGTGCATCGTTATCCAGTTGGCCCACCGTAGCACCATGGCTACATTTAACATCATCGGCATATATTTCAAGGAATGGTTTGGCTACTATTCTTGCCTTGTCGGTAAGCAGAAGGTTTTTGTTGTTTTGGTAGGCAATGGTTTTTTGTGCATTGCGGTGCACTTTAATATGCCCGTTAAATATCGCTTTTGCCTGATCATCAATCAATCCTTTGAAAAGCTCGTTACTGGTGCAATTGGGTGCCGTGTGATTAATATATACCTGATTATCAACATTTTGAGTTTTGTCTACAAGATATAGCCCTAAAACATTGGCCTCTGCTCCCGGTTCATGAAATCGGGTATGGGCATAGTTTCTGATTAATCCTCCATTGAGGGTCATCGCCACGGAATGTACCCGGCTATCGGCGAACTGACTGAAGAATACCTGATTGATAAGGGTTGTATTGTTGTTCAGGTTTTGTAATTTATAATGGTCTACCACCGCATTCTGTTTCACAATTATTTCAGTGAGTGAGTTAATAAATGCGGCCTGTTTCGTATACGAGTCGTCGCAGTGTACCAGGGTGAGGCTGCTGTTTTTTCCTACAACAATCAGGTTGCGGACATTCGTAAGCAACCGTTCTTCATTATGGTTGATGTGTACAATCTGAATGGCTTCTTTCATTTCCACGTTGTCGGGAACGTAAACAAAAACACCGTCGTTGGCCAGTGCAGTGTTCAGTGAAATCATACCGTCAATCGTATCGATTGCGCATTTTCCGTAGTTTTCGTCCACCAGTTGCGGGTATTGCTTTTTTGCTTCCGCGAGGCTGCCAATAATTACGCCATTGGGATGTTTTTTCAAGGGAGAGTGCCGGTATATATAATACCCGTTCAGCGTATTGACCATCAGTGTATCCAGATCCGGGATGTTACAATGAAAAAAGGTTTCTACATTAATTTTTCTGGATTCCGGTTCAGGGCTACAATGGTATTCCTGGTCGAGAATAGATTGTATATCGGTATTTTTCCATGATTCCAGATTTCTTCCGGGAATTCCCTGTGTTTTGAACAGCTGAAAAGCTTTGCGGCGTAGTTGTGCCATTTCCGGCGGGTCATTTTGAAGAATTTCACCGCTATGATTTTCCACGTAGTGTATGATGCGTTCTTTAATACTTTTTTGTGTGGTTTGCATAATTATCGTTGCTATTTAGAAGGCTGATTCAGCCATTCATACCCTTTTTGTTCCAGTTCGAGGGCCAATTCTTTGCCTCCGGATTTTACAATTTTCCCTTCAAAAAGTACATGTACAAAATCGGGAATAATATAATCGAGGAGCCGTTGGTAATGTGTAATTACGATGAAAGCATTGTTTTCGTTTCTAAGCTTATTCACGCCATTCGCCACTACGCGCAGCGCGTCGATATCAAGCCCTGAGTCCGTTTCATCGAGAATAGCCAGCACCGGTTCCAGCATGGCCATCTGGAAGATTTCATTTTTTTTCTTTTCTCCGCCTGAGAATCCTTCATTCACTGACCGGTTAGTCAATTTGGAATGAATTTCGACCAGTTTCTTTTTTTCTTCCATTTTTTGCAGGAATTCTGCTGCGGAAAGGGGGTCTTTTCCATGGTATTGCCGTTGTTCGTTAATGGCGGTGCGCATAAAGTTTACCATACTCACTCCGGGAATTTCCACCGGATACTGAAAACTCAGAAAAATTCCCTCATTGGCTCTTTCATCCACTTCCATTTCCATAAGGTTTTTCCCCATATAGTCGATGGTTCCCTCTTCAATGGTATAGATATTTTTCCCGGCAATAATGTTTGCCAGTGTACTTTTTCCTGTTCCGTTAGGCCCCATAATGGCATGCACTTCACCTTTGTTTATTTCCAGGTTGAGGCCTTTTAATATTTGTTTATTTTCGATGGAAACCGTTAGGTTTTTAATACTTAGCATAATTGGGTAGCGTATTAATTAGTTAATTATTTTTATCCTACGCTGCCTTCCAGGCTGATGGAAAGCAGTTTTTGTGCTTCTATTGCAAATTCCATGGGAAGTTTATTGAGCACTTCTTTTGCATAGCCGTTTACGATTAACCCGATGGCACTCTCGGTGGATATCCCTCTTTGGTTGCAGTAAAAGAGTTGATCTTCTGAAATTTTTGAAGTGGTGGCTTCATGTTCCACCATAGAGGTTTGATTCTCTGTTTTTATGTAGGGAAATGTGTGTGCTCCGCATTTATCGCCCAGCAGCAGTGAGTCGCATTGGCTATAATTACGCGCGTTCGCAGCTTTTTTAACCATTTTTACCAGCCCACGGTAGCTGTTGTCACTATGGCCGGCAGAGATGCCTTTTGATATGATGGTGCTTTTGGTGTTTTTCCCGAGGTGTATCATTTTGGACCCCGTGTCGGCCTGCTGGTAGTTGTTGGTTACCGCTACGGAATAGAATTCTCCTATCGTATTATCACCCAATAAGATGCAACTGGGGTATTTCCATGTTTTTGCTGACCCTGTCTCCACTTGTGTCCACGATAATTTTGCGTTATTTCCTTTGCAAATGCCTCGTTTAGTAACAAAGTTATAAATACCTCCATTGCCTTCCTTGTTGCCTGGATACCAGTTTTGAACCGTACTGTATTTTACCTCGGCGTCTTTCATTACAATAATCTCCACGATGGCTGCATGTAGTTGATTCTCATCGCGTTGGGGGGCTGTACAACCTTCCATATACGATACATACGACTCTTCATCGGCGACAATCAGCGTGCGTTCAAACTGGCCTGTGTTGGCAGTATTGATGCGAAAATAGGTGGATAATTCAATGGGGCATCGCACGCCTCTGGGGATGTAACAAAACGACCCATCGCTGAAGACCGCTGAGTTAAGGGCGGCAAAGAAATTATCGTGTGGAGGAACTACCGAGCCCATATATTTTTGAACCAGGTCGGGATACTCCTGCACTGCGTCGCTAAAGGAGCAGAAAATAATCCCGTGTTTTTTCAGGGTCTCCTGAAAGGTGGTTTTTACCGAAACCGAATCGAATACCGCATCTACGGCTACCCCGGCCAGCCTTTTTTGCTCTTCCAGGCTGATGCCCAGTTTGTCGAACGTCTTCAGTAATTCGGGGTCAACCTCCTCCAGACTGGAATATTTAGGTAAATTTTTTGGGGCGGCATAGTAACTGATCGCCTGATAGTCGATGGGCGGAATATCGAGATGAGCCCAGGTGGGCATTTTCATGGTTTCCCATTTGCGGAAGGCGTTTAAGCGAAAAGCCAATAGCCATTCCGGCTCATTTTTTTTTGCTGAAATATACCGTACTGTATCTTCATTCAGGCCCACAGGTGCTATTTCCATCTCCACATCGGTTACAAAACCATATTTGTATTCGTTTTGTGTTACATGCTGCAGAATTTCTTCCTGTTGGTTTTCTTTTCCCATGCTTTTTTTTCTGTTTTTTTTATTGATATTCGGGTTGCAAAATTACAAAATTCTCTAAGGCAAGCGTTTTTTTCAACCGTTTATGTTCTATAACAAGGAAGATTCAAAAATGATTGACAGGGTTTTCGTACTTTTGTAAAAAATTTATAAACCATGTTTGAATCCCGGAATACAAAGACCAACCTTTCGGAGCTTGGTGAGTTTGGCCTGATTGAAAGGCTTACCCGCGACGTAAAAATACAGAATGATACCACTGAATTGGGTGTCGGCGACGATTGTGCAGTGATTAATCCTGGTGGGAAACGGGTATTGATAACAACGGATTTATTAATTGAGGATGTGCACTTTGACTTAACCTATTCGCCACTTAAGCATTTGGGATACAAGGCGATAGCTGTTAATCTTTCGGATATTGCCGCCATGATGGGACTGCCGCAGCAGGTGACGGTCAGTGTTGCCCTGAGTTCACGTTTTACCGTCGAAGCCATTGAAGAAGTTTATTCCGGGATGAAACTTTGCTGCAGGAAGTATGGCGTTGATTTGGTGGGTGGCGATACGACCACAAGTACCACTGGCTTACTGATTTCGGTTACGGCTGTTGGACTAGCCGGTGAGAATTGTTATATCAGGCGGTCGACAGCGCAGAAGGGCGATCTGGTTTGCCTTACGGGAAATGTCGGTGCAGCCTATATGGGTCTTTTGCTGCTTCAACGTGAAAAACTCGCATGGAAAGCCAATCCCAATCTTCAGCCCGATCTCGAAGGCCATGATTATATTCTTGAACGTTTTCTGAAACCGGAGCCTCGGCTGGATATTGTTCAGCTGTTGCAGAAAAATGCCCTTCAACCCACTTCTATGATCGATGTTTCTGATGGTGTGGCCTCGGAGATTTTACATATTTGCCGAAGCTCAGCGGTGGGTTGTGCCCTCTATGAAGAAAAGATTCCCATCGACCCGGCTACTGCCCTTATGGCCGGTGTCTTTAATATCAACCCTGTTACCGCAGCAATGAATGGTGGTGAAGATTATGAATTGCTGTTTACCATACCACAAGATGCCTATCCTGTGCTTGCACAGTTAAAACAGATTTCCATCATCGGCCATATTACGGATAAAAATAGCGGTGTGAATTTGATAACCCACGATAATGTTTCTGTCCCGGTGGAAGCCCAAGGGTGGGACGCCCTAAGAAAAAGAGAACAGGGGTGAAGCAGGAAATGCATCATAGTGCCAGGCTTGCACTGATTGTTAAATCGTTGCCGGATAAACCGGGTGTTTATCGGTTTTTAAATGCCGATAATGTGATTATTTATGTGGGAAAGGCTAAGAGCCTGAAAAAGCGCGTTGCCTCCTATTTCAACCACGAAGCCTCCCGCCCGGGCAAGGTGCGCGTTCTGGTGTCTCATATCAGTGATATACGGACAACCGTGGTAGAAACGGAACTGGATGCCTTGCTGCTCGAAAACAACCTGATAAAAAAATATCAACCGAAATATAATATCCAGCTTAAAGATGATAAGACTTATCCCTGGATATGCATTAAAGCTGAGCCTTTCCCCCGCATTTTCCCGACAAGGAATGTCGTACACGACGGGTCGGAATACTTTGGCCCTTTCGCTTCGGTGAAAATGATGAATACATTACTCGAACTTATTCGGCAACTCTACCCTTTGCGCACATGTAACTTCAGATTAACTCCGGAAAATATTGCAGCAGGTAAATTTTCTGTGTGCCTTCAGTACCATATTAAAAATTGTCTCGGACCCTGCGAAGGTCTTCAGCAGGAAGAGGATTATCTGCAAGCTGTGGCTGCAATCCGCACTATTGTAAAAGGAAATATCGGTGAGGTAATCCAGTCGCTTAAACAACGCATGGAAAGCTATGCCCGGGAAATGGTCTTTGAAAAGGCACAGGTTGTAAAAGAAAAAATGCTGTTGCTGGAGAGTTTTAAAAGTAAATCAACGATCGTCAATCCTTCGATTCATAATGTCGATGTGTTTTTTATTCAGTCGGATGAAAAGGCGGGATATGTGAATTTTTTGAAGGTGGTAAATGGGGCAATCGTGCAGATTCATACGGTGGAATTGCGTAAAAAACTTGACGAAACTGATCAGGAACTGTTATTATATGCGATTTCGGATATCCGTGAACGTTTCAACAGTGACGCACCTGAAGTGATTGTGCCCTTTGTTCCCGACGTGAGTTGGGAAGGAATTAGATTTACGGCACCTCAGCGAGGCGATAAAAAGGCGCTTCTTGACCTTTCGGCCCGGAATGTTAAGTATTATCGTTTGGAGAAACAAAAGCAACGTGACCTGGTTGATCCACAGCGCCATTCGCGGCGAATTTTAGCCACTATGAAGGAGGATTTGCATTTATCTGAACTGCCGCAGCATATCGAGTGTTTTGATAACAGCAATTTTCAGGGTAGTTATCCGGTTGCGGCAATGGTGTGCTTTCGCGATGCCAAACCCTCGAAAAAAGAGTACCGGCATTATACGGTGAAAACGGTAACCGGGCCCGATGATTTTGCTTCTATGCAGGAAATAATTTTTCGCCGGTATAGCCGTCTGCTTCATGAAAAGGCCGAATTGCCTCAATTAATTGTGGTCGATGGAGGCAAGGGCCAGCTTAGTGCAGCCGTTAAAAGCCTGGAAGCACTTAATTTGCGTGGTAAAATTGCCATCATTGGCATTGCCAAGCGTCTGGAGGAGCTCTATTATCCTGACGATAGCATTCCTCTTTATCTGGATAAAAAATCAGAAACATTAAAAGTGTTACAGCGGTTACGTGATGAGGCACATCGTTTTGGTATTACCTTTCACCGTGCCAGACGTGAAAAAGGGACTATCAAAACGATATTAACGGATATTCCTGGAATTGGCCCGGCTACCGCTACCCTGCTGTTAAAGAAATTTAGATCCATTAAAAAGCTTCGTGATGCGGGTTCCGAACTACTGACGCAGGTAATCGGGCCGGCAAAGGCAAAATTGGTGATTGATTTTTTTCAGCAGGAGAACCAACCAGAAGGTCACGACGAAGTGTAAGGGCGTACGAACCAAAAAAGGTGGATTCCCATGGGTATCCACCTTAAAATATTTTGTTATATCCGGATAAAATTACTGAAGCGTAAATTTGATTGGCATATTAAAGCGAACCCTAACCGGTCGGCCCCGTTGTTTACCTGGCTTCCAGCTGGGCATATTTTGTACAACGCGTACGGCTTCTTCATCACATCCGCCGCCAATACCGCGAAGGATGGCCACATTGCTGATGCTTCCGTTAGGTTCAACCACGAAGGTAACATACACAATGCCCTGAATGCCGCTTTCTTTGGCCATTTGGGGGTATTCGATGTTTTCGCTGAGGTATTTCAGGCGAGCGGCTTCTCCACCAGGGAATTCAGGTTGATTCTCAACCACCAGGAAAATTTCCTCTTCCACCACTTCTTCCTCTTCCACTTCAATGGGTATGTATTCTTCAATTTCCAATGCCTCATCGGCTTCCACGTCGATAATCAATTCGTCTTCGATTTCTACATCATCTTCCACAATATTAAGTACGGTTGTGGTTGGCGGAGGTTTTGGGGGTGGGGGTTTTACTTCCTGCTTGGTGTTGATAATAATTTCTTCTACCTGCTCAATGGCTTCTCTTGCACCTAACTGGGCCACTTCAATGTCGTATTTTTTCCATTCGAAGGCCAGTAAAACTACAGCAAGCGCAATGATTAAGCCGATTTCGATAAAAATCGTTCTTTTATCTTCCAGGTTTGCTTTCGGAGACTTTTTAGCTTCCATACTCTTATGCGGTTTACAGTAATCTGATTAATACTAACGATGTTGCTAAAATACTACTTTTTTTTAGAATCGCGGACACCGTGTAAAAAAAATGCGCTAATGTTTTTCTTGGTGTCCGGGCTTTTGTTTAAAACGTAAATTTTGTCACAAATCGTATAAAAAAAGGTACCGAAAATTAACGGTACCTTTTTTTCATTTGGTTTCCTTATGCACCAATGATTTCTTTATAGGCTTCCGGCGATAGAAGTGCCTTGATCTCTTCCGGATCGGAGAGTTTAACTTTTACGATCCAGCCATCGCCATACGGGTCTTTGTTAATAAGGTCGGCGTTGTCTTCAAGTTTTGTATTGAATTCAATCACTTCTCCACCCACGGGCATATAGACATCGGAAACAGTCTTTACGGCTTCGATTGTTCCCAGGGCTTCCTCTTTTTCCAGGGTTTCTCCTTCGGTGGTAACATCAACAAAAACAATATCACCCAATTGACTCTGTGCATAATCAGTGACTCCTATGTAAGCTACATCGCCTTCAATTTTAAGCCACTCATGATCTTTTGTGTACTTAAGGTTATTCGGTACGTTCATAATAGTATTTTTTAGTTTTAGTAAATTCAAAATTACATTTTTTTTTGAAATCAAAAGGAAAATCCTTTTTCTCTCTATTGCGCCAGGGTAAACCGGACACTGATCCCCGAATTGATTGTGGAATTCGGATATTGGCTTGCAATGTGTGGTTTTGTCAGCGTTTGATCGTAGAATAACCGCAGGGTTAAATTACGGTTCATCTGGTAATCCGCCGAGGCATTGATGCTATAAATCCTTTGTCCTGCCGACGCCTGGTTTACTTCTTCATCCAGCCGCCGCAGAACGGTTTTGTTGTTGCGTGTTGAGAAGTCAAGTTTAACATTTAAATCGCTTTTTACTCTGCTTTTTTTACCGCTTCCCCCAACTGTACGTACAGTGAATTGTACATCCTGAAAGCGATAGCCCAGCCCCACAATAACTTCGTCGCTTTTTACTTCGGTAATCTGGTTGTTGACGAAGCTCATGGTGAGACTTCGTGATTTTTTTATCTCAAACCGGGCCAGCAGACTGTTAACCATAGTAATGTCGAAGTTGATCAGTGGTGCAAATTGTTCGGTAATAGTGACCACATTCATGAGGTTTTGTGCGATGTAGTTTCCGGCATCATCCAGGGCTGTTGGTGCGCCTCCAAACTCCTCATACAGCAGATTGGTCTGGTAGGAGCCAATATTGAACGTTGATTTGTAACTATGTGAAATATTGATATTTCTGAAGTATTGCTTGATCCATGGGATGTTGGTAAGGCCGTTCCATGTCAGGCGCCAGTTGGGCATAGGGATGGCCGGGAAGGCCGTCAATCCTGCTTTTGATGCCGATGTTCCGGAATAGGCGGCAATAAATGCCGGTACCAGTACATCCTGCTGCGTGGGGCCATAGCCTTTCGGAAAACGCTCTCCCGTTACCGAGTCGGTAACATACGGCTTTCCGGCAGCAACCCAGTTGGGGTTCTGCCCGGCTAATCGGTTGGCAATTTCGCTACGACTTCTTTTTAGGGTTTCGAAAATCGCCGACTTATCATCGTCCAGTTCATCCTTACCAAAGGCCGTTCTCCAGGTCAGTATTGAAACGGAATAGTTTCCGGTGCGTGCAGCGGCATACGACTGGAATTGCCCCAGGGCATCGGCCTTGAAAATTTCACTGTAATTTTCTGAAGTGCGCTTCATCCCGGTTATTTCAAATCTGAAATTCTGGAAGGGTTCGTAGTTCAATCGGTAATTGATATTTTCTGAATAATTGGTGAGAAAGGGGTTATTGTTTAATGTGTCCTGTGTCAGCCAGTGATTTGCCACTGCGCGATCGCGAATATCCTGATTAAACCCGAAGACATAATCGAGTCCCGGCGCCCAGTCGGTCGTCCGGTTGCCCAGAATGTTCGGCTCAGGCATAAATCCCGGCATCAGGTTACCGCTGTTTCGGGTATAGGCCAGCGAAGCATCTTTTATTCCAAACAGCACCCTCAATATTCCGTCAAATCCCTCTTTAAGGTAGTTGATGCGCGGTTTTTGCTTCTCTACGGTGTCCTGTTTAGCCCCTTCGTTGTTCACGATGCTGCGTTGTGTCGGTCGTTGATCGCGTTTATTGGTGTTTTTGCGGCTATCGAGGTTTTTGACATAGGGGATGCTTTTGTACAGGGTTGATAGCCTGACATTGGCATTGGCGGTGGCATTCCGGGAGTTCTCCACCGTGTTTCCAAGCACCGATTGTACCGAACGTGGAGAAGCCTGCCAGCGGTAGGTCGCATCATATCTGACGGTTAATCCGATCCATCCCATTAATGGAATTTTATTGATAGGGACATTCCAGTTGATGTTGAAATTCTGGTCATAGCTGTTCATAGTCCCGAAATCCCTCAGTTGATTATAGATGCTGTCGGGCTGCGGTTTGCCCGGAGGTTCATCCAGATACGACAGCGCGCTGGCTGAATAGTCCAGTTTTATTGATTGTGCCAGGTCATATTTAAGGTTATACAGCCTCGACCAGTCGAACTGTTTCATGTACGTTGGCTCGATAATGATGTCACCCCGGCTTTTATTTCGTAGTTTTTTTTCGGTGTATTGCCGGTTCATGTCGGTTCTAAAACTGAACATTTTCGGCAAAGGGTAAAAATTAAAATCACGAAGCAAGGCAAAAGCCTTTTTATTTAAGAATTTTATTTTCCCAAAGGGTTTGATTTGTGGAGGTTGCGTATTATAAATGTAACCCAGTCCTCCACGATATGTTTTGCGGATATCGTATTCAATATCAATATTGCGGTGGTAGATTTCAGAATACGAATAGGTGACATCGAAATTTGAGATATTCCAGGGCATGGGTGTCCGCGGCGTGCCGTCTTTCTTTGTGCTGTTCATCCGGTCTTTGCGTACATTAACGAAGTTAATATTCTTGCGCAGGGTGTAATCCTGCGTCATTTTTTTCAACGAATCTCTTCCCTGAGGATCCAGCAGCGCCAAGTCATCCCTGAGATAAATATCCGGGTCGAGTGGATTGTATTCCGGAGTAAGCCGCGTTTCGGAGATGTCGAAATGCATGGGAATTTTGATGCCTGATTCTTCATTGAAAAATTTTCCCAGTTCTACGTTTGTTGCAAAATCCCAGGTGCTGGTAATTTCTTTGGCCCTTTCATTTACTTTTTTCTCGATGGATCCAAATCCCGGGGTGCTGTATAATCCCGAAACGGAAAAGTTTCCAAGGTCGGCGAGATTAGCATTCATGCGTGCCGTTGCAGCCCATCCGCCCGATTCGTCGAAGTCGGTCATGCGTAATTCGTTGAGCCACAACTCAGCACTCATGGGCAACCCATCGTCATCATCCGTAAGCAATTGTTTTTTAGGATTTCTGACGCCAACCATAAGTACTCTGACATCGCTCAGGCTGGGCGTTCCTACTACGGTGATCGTGTTTTTTCCGTCAGCTTCCCAATAGGGTGTAGCGTAAGATACGGAGGATTCGGGGTCGGATAGCAGGCTGTTCCGGTTTTGTTTTACCTCAACAAGTTTTTCCAGGCTGATGATCATTTCATTCTCTTCCGGCCAGATCATTTCTCTGTTTACGGAAGAGGTTCCCCATGGGGTGAAGGTAACCGGGACTTCATATTCATAATAGTTCTCGGTAAAATCGGCTCCCAGTCGTAAAAAGACGGTAAGCGGTCCGGTTTTGCCATTGTATCGTGCATCGTCTTCAGGGGTTAAGGCGGAGGCATGGATAAACATTTTTAATGTTTTGAACTGCCTGAAGTCAAAATCAGTATTTTTATAAGCGGCACGTGAATCCCCATCCACAAGATTATACAGGGTCATCGACATGGCCTGTTCATTTTCCTGCTGTAGGTTGGTTGTGTTTACGTTTACTTCCCGCTCGATGCCCGGAGGCAGCACATAGGGTACTCGATCAGTGGCCCCTCCGTTTTCTTCAATGCTTACCGTGCTGATATCGAGCCGTGTATCGTTTTGAATGTCGTTCGGAATATATTCTCCCGGCGAGAGTAAATCGTAATTATAACGCCGCCATTCCCCTCTGACCAGCTCAAATGTTCCAAAACGGAGTACACACATCTCACTGAAATCAGTCATAAAAAGCCGAATAAAGCGAATCGAGGTAAAGTCCTGAATGTTTCCGATTACCCGGGTAGGATTAGAAACGGGAACCTTAAACTGATACCAGTTGACCGAGCCCCGTGTGCCGTTATCTAATGCAATCCCTTTGGCCGCATAGATATCAGCAATAAAGTTTTGCCCAATTTCCATCTGCTCCGGATCCAGCACTATTTCGTATTCATAATAATTGTTGGCCTCGCTGAGTGTATTGTCCTTGTTGATGTCTTCCACATTAGGGATAGTGGAGGCCAGTGTGGGGTAGGTTTCTTCCACCGATTCGGGAGTAGGGGAGTTACCGTCGGGGCCGTTAAACATTTTGTACCGCTCGAGTATGCTGCTGTATTTGTCGTCGGCGTCGAAATCATAACCCCTGAAATAATGATAATCGTCGGCTGAAGGATCCTCAACGGCTGCCTGCACTGCGGGCACACCCACGGTGCCAAACTTCTCAATGAGTTGATTGATATAGCTGTCTTCAAAGAAGCTCTGTTCGTCCTCATTTCTTAATCCGTCGTATCCCACATCCTGGAATGCTCTGGCATTAGGGTCATTATCGAACGAGTTGATCAGGTTTTGCAGGGTTGGAACGCGCCCCCAAATGGTTGTATCCACATCCACGATGTCGGTGCTGTTTAATGGCAGTCCGTTTTCAAAGGATTTGCGGCCGTCTTTCAGAATATCCTCAGAAATATCACCTAAGTTGATAATCAGCTTTCCTCCGGTGCGGTTGTAAGCCTCCAGCGGTCCGTCGCCATCCGGGTCAGCGAAGGGATCCATCATCCAGAATTCAACATATTCTACATTGGTGGCTTCAAAATCGGTGGTTTCGATTTTTCGCAT
>RZYD01000161.1 GCA_009930445.1 Bacteroidia bacterium
AGGCGTTTTTTTCCGGTGGGGTCGTAGAAGCGAAGAGAAATATTTTCTGAATGGGGTTCGGTGAGCTTCACCGTAATCCTTTGCTGTGCCGGATTTGGGAAAATTGTCAGCGCTCCGGTGACAGGAGCAGGCTCCTTTTGAATTCCAATAGGTAGAGTTCCGATATCCATTATGGCTCCTTCAATAAGGGTCAGATTGTAAGGCAAGCCTTCCGGAACATTGTACCAGCTGTTATACATTCCACCCCAGCCAAAGTTGATATGGTAAAAATCGTTGGTGTTGTAACCATCTGCGATGACATTGTGCCCTCCCTGTCCATTGGCTACCAGAAGCGCCAGATGAACCGGCATGGCATTCATAATGTTCTGTTTCATGTGACTAAAAAACGATGTGTCCGTATCAAATACGAGTACAGCTTCATTGAATCCGAATCGCTGATATGCCTCAAATGCCTGATCGACACCAAAGGTGCCGCTAACTCCGGAACTATAAACCTGTTTCGCTGCAATACCACATCCGAATACCAGCGCGGCTTTTTCATCGTTCGTGAGCAATTCTCCTGTGTAAATGTATTTTTCAGATATGCTGTTTAAATACATATTTAATTCCGGAAAGTCAGGGAAATCATAGGTAATGTAATCATTATCAATCCAGTATTTATTACCCCCGTAGTTGTGGTAATAGTCATCAGCGTTGGTAAATTCCGTAAAATGAATGGTTTTTGTGAAATCCATGATCATCGCCAGTGCAACAGCCGGACATCCTGCCACACTTCTTCCTCCGTTTACAATATCCAGCGGGCATAAGTTATTATAGGGTGCCGATTGTGACCACTGCGATTCAACCCAACCTCCAGTAGTGGTCGATCCTTCCGGCGGCCATTGTGAGAAATCTTTTACAGGGGTATCCCTCTTAAGTAATTGTTTCCAGCGGGTTAGGTTTTTTTCGTGTAGTGGGTGGCTTTTGTTCAATGCCTGCCGTCGACGAATATCCTCTGGTAGAATGGTATTGAATGGATGGCTTTCATCAAATACGCCTTGGAAAGAATAGGCGATAACTGGGGGAAGCGAATATAAATGGGATACAATAATAAACCCTTTGGGTTCAAGAGAAAACACTGTGGCAACCGGATCTGTCCCGTCAAAAAGTACGGTTTGTGCTTGTTTTACATTACATTGGATGGTGTTCTGTTCTGAAAGCCAGTGGATGGCAACTTTCTGGATTTCTTCTGAAGTGGCGGGTTGCCCGTTGGTTTGTAAAAGCAATCCGGTAAGGAAAAACAGCATTGCTATTTGCCGGATTATCCCGGGCCCAAAGCAGGATTTTCGTTTCATCGGTTGTAAAATTTATTTGATGTTGTTTTTGCGCTGTAGCTGTAAAGATAGGGGAAAAATGTTTTGTAAAACAAGTGGTGCCAAATGGGGATTATGGTGCAGACAATTCGATATTTGAACGACAAGATGGAATGCACTGATGTTTTTTTATTTGCGCAGCGTGGCCTTTAAGCGGTTAGGGTAAATAAAGAGATCCAGCGCGTCGGTAATCGTGTTTACAACAATATCGGCCGCCATCAGTGTTTTGCTGCTGGCTCCTTCGCAACCAATAACTGCAATACCGAGTGCCGCATGCCGGAGCATAAGGCCATCATTGCGCCCGTTTCCGATGCAGGCGCAGGTAGCACCGGAAATCGATTTCATGTAATCAAGTTTCGTTTGATCCTGTTTGTCTTCCGGGATAATGATAATTTCACAACAGATATTCTGAATTTGTTCTTTTACTGTACCAAACGTATCGGCTGTAACAATATGAATGGCATATTTTTCCGATAGTCGGTTCAGCTGTTTTTCAACGCCTTCGATCAGTGTGCCATTACAGGCCAATGTCCCATTGAAGTCAAAAATCAGATGTTGTAAATTGAGTGACGGAAAGCCAGGGATAAAATGTTCCATAGGAGTATTTGTTTTTTGCTAGTAAAAGATGTTTTTGTGGTGAAATGTTCATCTGTATAAAAAAAGGCGCAGATAATTTTCTGCGCCTTTTTTAAAGGTGTTGATAATTACTGAATTAATATTTTAAAGGTTTCTGCTTTTTTATTGTTGATAATTTTCAGGAAGTAAATTCCCGGTTCAAAAGCAGTCAGATTAAGGTGGCGGCTATGGCCATTCCAGGGAGACAAAAATACCTGTTTCCCGGCATTATTGTATAGCAGAATCGACGAATTCGGTTCGTAAGGTGCTCCGGTAACATGAAGTCGTATTTCACCCCGCGAGGGATTGGGTGTGATAGTAAGTGTTGAGTGTGCATAGTCATGGTTCTCGTTTCCGGTATAAGTGCCGTAATTCAGTGGTTCGGAGGAAAAGAGTACAATATTACAGGCTACATGCAACTCCGGATTATATCCGTCGTTGCAATCATCACAGGTGACTCCGGTTACGCAATCGGGGTGATGGGGATGGCAAAGGTCCACATACGATTCATCGAAAACGTAATCCAGTTCAACCTCGCCGTTTCCCAGAAAGGAATTCATATTAAAATCAAACCAGGGTGCAATAGATCCCGGGCACCATCCTGCGCGGTTGTAGAACCAGGTTCCGCTTTGGGGCGAACAACCATCGGGGTTTGGATTACATACCTGCCAGTTGTGTTGCTCAAAGGTTTGTTCTCCATTTACCCAGAGATGATGCGTTGCTTCAAAAAATTCAGCCGCGTTGGAGGTGTTCAGATCCCCCCAGCCATGGCCTGTGCTTACCACTTTCAGGGTGGCTGATTCCGTCTCTTCGGGAAAGGCTATATGGGCGGTTTCCACGGGCTGCAGGTTCGCATAGTCGCCAAAAGGATAAATGGCATGCCATACATTGGAAACAAAGGAGTGGGGATAGTCGGCCGTGCCTGCATGGTAATATAATGAGAGGTCATACAGGTATCCGTTATCGAATGTCGTGCAGTTGAGCCGGAATTTGGTTTTCCCTTCCAGAAGATAGGAATAATCGGTCAGGTCGATGGCGTGGGAACAAGCAACGCCATAGGGTGTAACATAGCGGATGATCTCAATCCATTCGCCATTGGGTGCCTGGGCTTCAACGCTGCCAACACGATCCCATTCACCGCATCCGCCGGGAGGACAGTTTACTTCCAGCGTGGCCATGATTTGATCAAAAGCACCGGTAAAACTCGGTAACTCTGCTTCCACGGTTTCGGTATTGACACTGTTATTCAGGTAAACATCATCAACAGCCAACAGATCAATGTCCTCCACATCATCGGTGATCGTGATTGGAATCGATTGGGTCTCCGTGGCGCCATAATTATTTTTAGCTACAACCTGTAGTGTATAATTTCCATAAGCCGGGGGCATCCAGAAGGCCATATAGTGCCCATTAAACCAGCTTAGTGGATAGAGGGTCTGTCCTTCGATAAGAAATTCCACAGAAGAAACTTCAAATAATTCCGGGTTGTCGATAGCCACATATGCGTTGATATGCAGATAATCCAATTCCGGCATGAATACATTGCCTTCCAGTGGATTGCGTGCATCTACAACCGGGGCATACGTATAGGGGTCGAGGACTTCAAACGACTGAAGCACATCTTCTGCCGGATCATATATTTCATTGCCTTCCTGACTGGCTTTTACGGTTACAGTACCCGTTTCGCCAGTGAGTGTGATCACATTTCCCTCGATGGTAGCGGGTCCTTCGGTGATGGTAAAACTTACCTCCAGCCCGGAACTGGCTTCGGCCTGAATAGAAAAGGGATCGTCGATGGTCAGGTGGTTAGCAATTCTTGGAAAGGTAATGGCCTGAAACCCTTGATTCAGATCGCCGCCAAAGTTGGAGGTTTCACCCACCAGCGCGAAATTCATGAGCATTGCATCCCTGTCTGGTCCTATCTCGCTGATCAGGTGGGTGATCGAGGTATTATCTCCTCCCGGAACACCCTGGTTGAATTTATAATAGGCTATCAATCCTTCTGGGGTATCGGTAATTTCATTTTCAACGATTTCTGCGATTTCTGATGCACTAAGGGCTTTATTCCAAAGGGCGACTTCATCAATCCTGCCTCCGTAAACAAAATTATAACCTGCCCCCAAGGTGCTTTTCCCTATGGCAAAAGGCAGTGTTGCATTAGTGAGAACCCCCGATGCACTGTTGGAACCAATTGGTATTCCGTTTACATAAAGCGTGATAGCACTGCCGTCGTAAACGAAGGCAAAATGTTGCCAAACTTCGGGCACGATGGTGAAGTTGGGTGCTACAAACTCAAATAATCCATCCGATCCGACGAAACGACATTCGATCATCCCATTGTTGAGAATAATCATGTAAAATCCGGAAGCCCCGTCGCGAAGTCCCATCATACCCTGTCCATACGCCAGTTCATCGGTATAAAACCAACCGGTCATAGTGATTTCACTGCTATTGAGTACATACTGCCCGGCGTCCTGTAGAATCACATAGTCGTCTACTCTGTCGAAATGCAGATATTGGTTCGTTTGTGCTGAAGTACGCCATGGGAGAATCAATACTGTAGCCAGGAGTACGAAGAAAAAAGTTGTTTTTTTCATGGTATAGATTTTAGGTTACGATATAATTATTGGTCCCACCATACATTTATGGTGGTCAGGTCACCGCCCATAGTTGCTGTTTGAAGGGCCCACTGTTCACTGTTATATTCTGATTCGGAAGGAGGATAGGGTAGCCTCAGGAAAGTCAGCGCTTCGCCTTCTCGGGGTGTATTTTCAGTCCTTCGGCAGAGTGCGTAGGCCTCCCAGGGCTGCCGGAATAAGTCGAGCCATCGCTGTTTACTGATTTCTGTTGCTTTATCTTCCGTAAAGAAAATCTGGTTGGCCAGATCATACGGATTCAAAGTTTCATATCCGGGAGCAGTAAATAGCCAGATAGCACTATTTTCTTTCATGGTATTCCAAAAGGTTAGGGAAGCAATAACACCCTCAAAGCATGCACCGGCAGCAAGGTTCTCATCGGCAGTAACCCCAATTCCGTAAAAGTATGCTTCTGCTTTTATGAAATAATATTCTGCCGCTGTAAGAATAATTTCCGGAATATCATTTTCGTCGCGTATGAGATAGTAATTGAAGGGAGAATAGATACAGTCGTTGCCTTTTATCGTATAGTTAACATCACGGTGCAGTTGGTAGGGCATACCCCCGGAGGGGGGTGTGTTAACATCAGGGCACTGGGGAAAGGCAACCCATTGGTTCGAGTTATTGGTTTCATAAAAGAGATAAGCCCTTGGGTCCTGGATGCCGCTACCGTCCAGACTATCGTGGATGGCTACTGCATGCCAGAAATTGCTACCCATACGTAGGTTTTTATGCTCCCGGAACGACCAGTTGGTGCTCTCTTTCAGCCAGTTCTGTGTTCGTGGCATCATCACTACGTCTTCCCCTTCTTCAATTACCGGAAGATTCCCCTCAATAATCGTCTGAATGATTTTTCCGGCTTTTTCCGGGGCAACACGACTAATTCGCATGGCATGCCGCAGTCGCAGGGAGTTGGCGAATTTTTTCCATTTCCTGATATCTCCGTCGAACAGTTTATCATATCCGGCAATGGAAACCATGGGGCTCCCATTTTCGCATGTATAACTCTCCGACATATTATCGGTGGCCCATTTGAGTTCGTCGAGCAGAAACAGATAGATCTCCTGTTGACTGTCGTACGCCGGATGAAGGTAATCTAATCCCTGAAATCCGCGTCCTGC
>RZYD01000769.1 GCA_009930445.1 Bacteroidia bacterium
GCCTGCAAATGCATATCCAAATTTAAAGAAATACAAACATCTGGTTGGTAACTATGGTAATGCATGGCATCGTCAGTTAGAAGAATTTGAAACTTTTAATGGGCCTATTTTATTTACAACCAACTGTTTAGTTCCACCACGAAAAGCAACAACATACAACAACAGAGTTTTTACAACCGGTGCAACAGGAATGCCTGAATGGAAAAGAATTGAAAAGAAACTACCAAACGGACACAAAGACTTTTCAGAAATTATTGAATTAGCAAAAACTTGTCCACCTCCCACAGAAATAGAAACAGGCGAAATTACAATTGGTTTTGCACACAATCAAGTTCTTGCACTTGCCGACAAAGTCCTTGATGCTGTAAATTCTGGAGCAATCAAAAAACTAGTTGTAATGTCAGGTTGCGATGCACGACAAAAAACTCGTGAATATTACACCGAATTTGCAAAGCAACTACCAAAAG
Source organism: Bacteroidia bacterium (assembly GCA_009930445.1). Classification (GTDB taxonomy): domain Bacteria; phylum Bacteroidota; class Bacteroidia; order Bacteroidales; family BM520; genus BM520. The sequence continues at coordinate 468 of RZYD01000769.1, forward strand.
ATACCGTAATTCTTACTTCAGGTTGTGCAAAATATCGCTATAACAAATTAAAATTAGGCGATATTGCTGGAATTCCAAGGGTATTAGATGCAGGACAATGTAATGATAGTTATTCTTGGGCATTTGTTGCATTGAAACTAAAAGAAGTTTTAAAATTAGACGATATAAACAAACTTCCGATAGTGTTCAATATTGCTTGGTACGAGCAAAAGGCAATTATCGTACATCTTGCTTTATTATATCTTGGCATTAAAAATACTCATGTTGGACCGACTTTACCAGCGTGGTTAACTCCAAATCTATTGAAAGCAGTACAAGAAAGTTTTGGAGTACAAACCATTACAACAGTAGAAGAAGATATGAAAATTTTTGAACTTGCTTAAACCAAATGATTATGGAAGAAGATAAATTAATATGTACTTGTATGGATGTTTATAAAAGCACCATAGTAAAAGCCATTAAAGAGAAGAACTTAAAAACGGTTGAAGAAGTTGGTGAAGAGACAGAAGCAGGTACAGTTTGCGGACAATGTCAAGATGATATTCAAGAAATACTTGTCGAAATAAATGGGAAGTAATTACTGTGGCTAACAAGCGGTCATAAAACATTGGGGGTGATGTGGTTAACTCAACTGCATCACTCTTTTTTAACTTACTCTCATTTTGACAGGTAAGTGCTTCGAACCCC
>RZYD01000770.1 GCA_009930445.1 Bacteroidia bacterium
TATTACCAATATCCGTGGAATCCGGACTACCGGAACTTCGAAAGCCATGCGGGTGAATTCTTTCCCTTCTATGGCGGTGGATATTTCCAATGGCCCCAACAGCGGAAATATCTATATTACATGGACTAACGTGGGCGTTCCCGGAATAAATAACGGACCCGACAAGGATGTGTATATGGCTCGCTCTGACGATAACGGAGAAACTTTTTCCACACCGGTTAAGGTGAATCAGGATGAACCCGGCCTGGGAAAAGAACATTATTTCCCTTGGATTACCTGCGACCCTGTATCGGGTAACCTGGCCGTTGTTTTTTATGATGATAGAAATGTGAGCGCAAACCAATGCGAAGTGTTTTGTGCTACATCTATCGACGGGGGTGTTACCTGGGAGGATTTTCGCGTAAGTGATGTGGCTTTTACTCCACAGCCTATCCCGGGTCTCGCTTCGGATTATATGGGCGATTACCTCGGTATCGCTGCCCGTGATCGTATGGTCTATCCCGTGTGGACAGATAACCGCAGTGGGATTACCATGACCTATGTGTCTCCTTTTGAATTGGGGCCTCCTCCCAATCAGCCCTGGGTGATTTTTCATGATGCCCTTGTTAATGACGCAAATCAACGACTCGATTTTAACGAATCTGTACCTTTGAATGTGTCAATGGTGAATATCGGAGATCAAATCGGAAATGATGTTCAGGTAACCTTATCTACCCAAAATCAGTATATTACAATTGAGAGTAACGTGGCTGATTTCGGTACTTTGGATCTGGAAGAAATAAAAACCATTGAAAATGCTTTCACAATAACTTCCGCAAATAATATTCCGAATGGGGAAAAAGTGGATTTTACTCTTACCGCTGTTGATGCAAATGATTCAACCTTTATCAGCGGGTTTAATCTAACCGCTTTTGCTCCGGAAATCGCATTTGGAGGTATGATTATTAATGATGCACAGGGAAATGCCAATGGTCGTATTGATGCCGGTGAAACCGTCGACCTGCATTTTGTGGTTTCTAATCCGGGTGCTTTTGATATTGATGAAGTTGTGGCTGCTCTGCTTTCTCCTTCTCCTTATATTACACTTAATACACAAAGTGTTGCAATTGGGCTTATCCCCACAGGTGAAGAGATTGCTGTTACCTTTTCCGTAT
>RZYD01000771.1 GCA_009930445.1 Bacteroidia bacterium
CCTTTCGAACATCCGGAACAACCCTTGGTAAATATTGATACATCAAAATATAATGTGGAAGAATCGGTTCAGCAAATTCTGGATCGGGTGATGCCACTGATCACTATGAAATAAAAGAAAATGGAAAACTATAACCTCACCCATCTCCGCGAACTGGAAGCAGAAGCCATTCATATCATCCGTGAGGTGGTAGCGGAATTCGAGAACCCTGTAATGCTCTATTCCATCGGAAAAGACTCGTCGGTTATGGTGCGTTTGGCCGAAAAAGCCTTTGCCCCGGGCAAGGTGCCCTTTCCGTTGATGCACATCGACTCCAAATGGAAATTCCGCGAAATGGTGGAGTTCCGCGACAGCTATGCAAAAAAAAACCACTGGGATCTGATTGTAGAATACAATCGCGAGGGGTTTGAACGGGGAATTGGCCCTTTCAGCCACGGCAGTAAAGTTCATACCGATGTGATGAAGACCCAGGCCTTGCTGCAGGCACTCGACAAACATCAGTTTGATGCCGCTTTTGGGGGTGCACGGCGCGATGAAGAAAAATCACGCGCCAAAGAACGCATTTTTTCCTTCCGGGATAAATTTCACCAATGGGACCCAAAAATTCAACGGCCGGAATTATGGAATATCTACAACGCAAAAATCCATAAAGGCGAATCGATACGCGTTTTCCCGTTGTCGAACTGGACGGAGTTGGATATCTGGCAATATATACGGCTGGAAAATATCCCGATTGTACCGCTCTATTACGCCAAAGAGCGGCCCATCGTCGAATACAACGGCGCGCTGATTCTGGCCGACGACGAACGGATGCCCAAAGCACTCGCTGACACCGCAAGAATGCGGAGGGTTCGATTCCGTACCCTTGGTTGCTATCCACTCACCGGCGCCGTTGAGTCTGAAGCGGATACGATCGAAAAGATTGTGGAAGAGATGATGACCACGACAAAATCCGAAAGGACAACACGGGTAATCGACTTCGATCAGGAGGCCAGTATGGAGCAAAAAAAACGAGAAGGTTACTTTTAGGGAAATTTATCCATGAATTCATCGCTAACAGATAACGGGTTCAGAATAAAAAGCACCCAAAACAATCATCACCAGACGAAATCACAGACAATCAAATTCGCGTTAATTCGCCCAATTAGCGGAA
>RZYD01000772.1 GCA_009930445.1 Bacteroidia bacterium
ATGATTGCAGCCCTTATTAAAAGCGGACGCTTTAGTGAAGGCTATGTTTCCGATGAACAGCTTCAATCCTTACGAGAGCTTTATCGTCATAAAGCCTCACTGGATGATCAGATGAAAGCCCTGAAGCGTCAAACAAGCACACTGCTTGCTGTGGTGTTTCCTGAGCTTGAAGAGATTATGACAGATCCCTTTAACGTCACAGGATTAATGCTTTTAGAGAAGTATCCTACAGCAAAGCATTATGAGTATGCCAGTGTGGATCGTATCCTTAAAACCTTTAGAGGTATCAAGGGGAACAACTTTAATGAAGCCAAAGCGTTAAAGCTTTTAGAACTGGCTCGTTGCAGTATCTATTCAGGCGCAGCTAAAGAAGCACGTGCTATGAGTATTCGCTCTAACATTGCGCTTATTCGTTTATTGCAAGAGCAGATGCGTGCGAGTGATGAAGAGATGTTAGCCCTCTTTCATGTGCAAGAGCATCAAGCAACCCATGAAGACAAACAAGAGATGAGCGAACTCATCGATAATCTTCGAACCATTCCCGGGGTGGGTGATAAAACCATCTTAGCGCTGCTAGCAGAATGTGGCAATTTAGATCGTTTTACCGATACTAAAGCCCTTGTGGGCTTTTTAGGACTCTATCCTACCTTGGAGCAATCCGGTGGTATGATCCGGCATGGACGCTTAGCCAAACGAGGGGCAAAATTGGCTAAAAAAGCTATCTTTTTAGCTTCTATCGCTGCTATTCGCCATAATGCTGAGCTTCGCAGTGTGTATATGAAATACCGCTCAAAAGGCAGAGCCAAAAAAGAGTGTGTCATCATTGTCGCTAGAAAGTTGATTGCCATTATCTACGCCATTTACAAACGTAATACACCCTATGACCCCATTCGTGTATTTGTTCCAAAACCAAACCTATAACCCAAATGCTTGATCGTTTTTAGTACCATTGACAGTGAATTGTTAAAGAACGCTCAACCCATCTTGCATCGGCTCATCACACATGCCGATACCATCTGTATTGTTTAGGATAAAATCCAAAAGATTTCATCTTCAAAGCACTCTGTTTCAAAAAGTGCTTCAAAGAGCAAACCAATCTCATACTTTTTTTAAATTTTTTCTCGATTTAAGTTATTCTTTATAAAACGGCT
>RZYD01000773.1 GCA_009930445.1 Bacteroidia bacterium
CTATGGCCGGAGATATTGCTAAAAGTTTTGGGGTTTCGCTCGGTAATGTAATTTTCAATGATTTTGCGGATGGCGAATTCCAACCTTCTTTCGAAGAAAATATACGGGGAAGTTTTGTTTTTATTATACAATCGACTTTTCCACCGGCTGACAACCTGATGGAGCTGCTGATGATGGTGGATGCAGCCCAACGTGCCAGCGCCAAAAACATCATAGCCGTCATACCCTATTATGGATATGCGCGTCAGGATCGGAAAGACCGGCCCAGGGTATCCATTGCGGCCAAGCTGGTAGCCGATTTGCTGGTTACTGCCGGTGTAAACCGTATCATTACCATGGACTTGCACGCAGATCAGATTCAGGGCTTTTTTAATATGCCTGTTGATCACCTTTATGCCTCTTCGATTTTTATACCTGTGTTGAAAGAACTCGATCTTCCGGCGCTCACCTTTGCCTCTCCCGACACCGGTGGAACCCGCCGTGCAGCCGCCTATGCCAAAGCACTTCACCGCGACTTTGTGATTTGCTATAAGCAACGCGCTAAGCCCAATCAAGTTGCAAAAATGGCACTCATCGGCGACGTGAAAGATAAAGATATTGTACTGGTAGATGATATTATTGATACAGCCGGGACCATTACCAAAGCAGCAGAACTGATGATTGAAAACGGAGCCCGCAGTGTACGCGCATTTGCCACCCACCCCGTGTTCTCAGGCCCTGCCTACGAACGCGTTATCAATTCACCTTTCGATGAAGTGTATGTTTCCGACTCCATCCCCCTAAAACAACATTATAATAAAATTAAAGTAGTCTCCACGGCTCATCTCTTCGCTGAAGTAATCCGCCGTGTGGTTGACTGTGAATCCATAAGCACACTATTTGAATTTTAATTATTTACTAACACGTGAAATTATGAAAGTAGTATCATTGAGCGGCTCTCTCCGGGAGGGCGTAGGGAAAAAAGATGCTAAAAAATGCAGAAAAGAAGGCCTCGTACCCTGTGTACTTTATGGCGGAGAAAAACAAATTCACTTTGCTGTTAAAGCCAATGAATTTGAAAAATTTATCTTCACTCCTCATGTACAACTAATCGATCTGACCATTGAAGGAGAAACCTATCGTACTATGATTCAGGATGTACAATACCATCC
>RZYD01000774.1 GCA_009930445.1 Bacteroidia bacterium
TCACTGAAAAACTCGAAGACTTATTTCGTTCCCTCACAAAATAGCAGTAAAATATATTTGTTCTGCACTATTTTTTTTACTTTTGCAGTTGTGGAAAGATTTGACTGATTGCAACCACGGTAAAACAATGCTAAAAATGATTTTTACCCTTCTACAATCGCACAAACCTTCCCCATTTAACAACCCCTGGAAGTGTGTAAAGGTTAAGGTCAGAATCAAAGGCCTCAGCCCGATACATAGGCAGGGAAATGTTCAACCCTTAAAATTTGAATAAAATGGGATTTCTTTTTACTTCAGAATCAGTTAGCGAAGGGCACCCCGATAAGGTAGCCGATCAAATCAGTGATGCGCTTCTTGATGAATTTTTACGACATGACAAAAACTCAAAGGTAGCCTGTGAGACACTGGCGACCACAGGCCTGGTAATGTGCAGCGGGGAGGTGCGCACGAATGGATATGTTGAAATTCAACATATTGTACGCGAAACCATCCGCAAAATCGGATATACCAAAGCAAGTTACCGCTTTGATGCCGACAGCTGCGGGGTGATTTCAACGCTCCATGAACAATCGGCCGATATTCACCAGGGAGTTGTCAGGGCATCGGAGGAAGAACAGGGTGCCGGAGATCAAGGCATTATGTTCGGATATGCGTGCAGGGAAATGGATAATTTGATGCCCCTGCCTATTGAACTTGCACACATTCTGCTGCAAGAACTGGCAGAAATCAGAAAAGACGGCGAACACATGACCTACCTGGCGCCCGATTCAAAATCACAGGTAACTGTGGAGTACGACGATAATGGAAACCCGGTGAGAATCGATACAATCGTTATTTCCACACAGCACGATGAATTCAGAAAGCCCGAAGACAAAACGAAAGAGGCGCAGCTGGCAACCGATAAATTGATGCACGACAAAATTTGCCGAGACATAAAAGAATACCTGCTTCCGCGCGTTGAAAAAAAACTTCCGGAACGCATACGTAAAATGAATCTTTGTGACGCCCGATTACTGATCAATCCTACCGGAAAATTTGTAATTGGAGGTCCACATGGGGACACCGGGCTCACAGGAAGAAAAATCATTGTAGATACCTACGGAGGATTTTCAAGCCATGGCGGAGGGGCCTTCTCCGGAAAAGATTCGTC
>RZYD01000775.1 GCA_009930445.1 Bacteroidia bacterium
TATGGTATATTATCATACCCTGGGAGACCTTCAGGAAAACGACCGGCTCATCTACAATGATCCAATGCATCCGCTGTGGGGATTCAGTATCGGATTGACCGAAAATAAAGATTATATGGTGCTTTATACTACCGAATCAACTTCAGGTAATGCATTGTCATTTAGGGAGATGAAAGGTAGTTCCGATACTTTTACTCCGATTGTTACGGGTTTTGAAAACGATTTTTCTCTTCTGGATATCGTGAATGAGCGGTTTTATATTATCACCAACTACAAGGCACCCAATTACCGGCTTATCGCGGTAGATCCCTCCAATCCTTCAGAGGATGGCTGGGTGGATGTGATTCCTGAAAAAGAGGTTGTTTTACGCGGCGTTCAGTTGACTGGGGGAAAAATGTTTGCCTCCTATATGAAAGATGCCCACAGTAAGATAGAAGTTTATGCTTATGATGGTAGTTATTTGTATGATATTGAAGCCGGTATAGGCTCGATTGGCGGATTTGGAGGAAAAATGACGGATACGATCACTTTCTATAGTTTTACCTCTTTTACAACACCGGCCATTATTTATATGTATAATATTGTAAAGAATGAATCTACGGAATACAGCCGCTCAGCGATCGACTTTGATTCAGATGCCTATGAAACCCGGCAGGTTTTTTATACCAGTAAAGACGGTACAAAAGTACCCCTGTTTATTACCCATAAAAAGGGGCTGAAATTGACAGGGAGTGCCCCAACGCTGCTTTACGGCTATGGTGGATTTAACATTAGTCAAACACCCGGATTTCGTACTACGATTATTCCATTGCTTGAAAATGATGGAATTTATGCTGTGGCAAACCTGCGTGGCGGCGGTGAATACGGGGAAGAATGGCATAAGGCCGGTACGTTAATGCAAAAACAGAATGTGTTCGATGATTTTATCGCCGCCGCGGAATATCTCATTGACAATGCCTACACAAATCGTTCAAAACTTGCCATTAAAGGGGGTTCAAACGGAGGATTACTGGTGGGTGCCGTGGTTAATCAGCGGCCGGATCTTTTCGCCGTGGCACTTCCCGCCGTCGGGGTTATGGATATGCTACGATATCACAAATTTACTATCGGACGCTATTGGGCAACCGATTATGGAACAGCTGAAGACAG
>RZYD01000776.1 GCA_009930445.1 Bacteroidia bacterium
TGATGAATTCGTTGCGCTAATTTCACCTCCTCTTCAGCGGTAATCATATCCTCCTTACCAATATCCTGAAGGTATTTATCCAGAGAAGCCGTTTCTCTGTTGGTAATAGACTTAGTGATCTTAAGTTGACGCATTCGTAATTCCTTTCGGTTAGATCATGAGGGTTGAAAAAAGCGACGAAATATAAAACAATTTTTCCGGTTTCCCAATTGAAAACTTAAACTTTAATCCCAAAAATCGAAAAAATCAAAGACCAAACCCATAATAGGCACGTATACCATTGGCATATAGTCCTTCAAGCAAAACACCTCCGCTTTTATTCTCCATTATTAAATAAAAATCATCCCGGTTTTTAACCTTATTATTATCCACGTGAGTTATTACAAACCCTTCTTTTATTCCGGCCGATTGCAATTTCCCTTTAGCAATCTGAATCACTTTTACACCGAAATCAACTTGATATCGGTTTTTATCCTCCGGGGTAAGGTCGGCAAAAAAAGCGCCGAGCTGCTTCTGGTCGTTACCGGAATACTGTTCCGCGATTTCACCGAAGGTTCCGGAGCGTTTAAGACTTTGTAAGGTTACGTTATAAACATGATTTTTCCCCTTACGGTTCACTGCCACCTCAACCTTATCGCCAGGGTTCTGCTGGCCAACGACTTCCATTAATTCAGAAGTACTGTTCACCTGCACATTGTTAACGGCGGTAATCACATCGCCGGCTTTTATTCCTGCTTCCCTGGCCGAACCGTGGTCGCTAAGGCCTGCCACATAAACTCCTTTCAAATCATTCAGGCCCAATTCATCGGCCAACTGACCATCAATTTCACGAATAGATACCCCCAGAATGGCGCGTTGAACTTCTCCGAATTCAATAAGATCGGAGGTCACTTTTCGCACAATGCTTACCGGGATTGCAAAGGAATATCCGGTATAATAACCGGTACCGGAAGCAATTGCAGCATTTACGCCAATCAATTCTCCTTTACCATTCACCAGCGCACCTCCACTGTTCCCTGGATTCACTGCGGCATCGGTTTGAATAAAGGATTCCAAAGCCGAACCCCCCTCAGGATCAGGAAGAATGTGAATATTTCTGGCTTTCGCACTAACAATTCCTGCAGTTACGGTAGAATTCAAATTAAACGG
>RZYD01000777.1 GCA_009930445.1 Bacteroidia bacterium
ATAGACTCTCGGAATCTCTAAGCCTCTGTTTATCTGGCTTCTGAGATTCCATTTTTATTTTTTCTCCACCTTTTTCAAAAAATCACTTGACACGAAGTCTCAAAAATGCGGCGCTTCGCGCCTCTTAATTAACAAGGTATATCGTTTCGGCGTGGCCGGGACAGACTTTTTGATTTGGAGGTGTGTTTCATTGAAACCAATTAACATTGGCGGTCATTCCGCCTATCAGAATCGTGTCCTGACAGGGCTTCGTAAATATTATCCTGATGCTGCAGACTCTCTTTCTTCGTCTACCTGGCAGATTCTTGAAAAGTTTTGGAATCTTGATTTATCTGCTATTGACGTCCTTATGCAGGATCGATACTCGGACTTTGGTCCAGCACCGAGACTTCCTTCTGATATGCTCAGATCGATTCTTGTTTCCGTTGAATTTAAAATAACTTCTTACACTCGATTTGCTTCTGATCTGAAAGAAAATCATCTTCATGCCATCATTTCTGGCTTTCACGTAGGTGATACGCCTGGCATAGGGACTTTCTATGACTTCCACAAGCGTCTTTGGTTGTCTGATGATAAAAATATCTCTGATCCAGTTCATCCTCCTAAGTTAAAACCACAAAAGCCGAAAGGCAAAGAGGAAAAAGCTGCTCCTGTTGAAAAAGTTACTGTTGAGGATTTATTTCAGAAGTTTGAAGAATCCCCTCCTTCTGATATGGCTCCCTGTTTAAAACTTTGGGAAATTTTCAACAGATTTTTCCTTCAGAAATCCGCAGCTGATAACCTTATATCACTGAAAGAATTATCTTTGGCCGGTGATGGGACTCCTGTTTATACAGCTGCCCAGGAACGTAAAACACGCACCTGTAATTGCCTGGATAAAGGTATTCGTGATTGCAAATGCAATCGTATTTATCATCAGCCGGATTGTGACATCGGCTGGGATTCCCATCGCAATCATTTTTACTTTGGATACGACTTATACATGCTGACTGCATCTGATTCCGAAAATGATCTCCCAGTTTTTCCATTCTTAAGTCCTGCCTCAAGGCATGACTCTCATGGATTTTTGTACAACTGGTTTTCTATGAAACAAATGCTTCCTGATGCTGTTGTAAAGAAACTTCTTCTTGACTCAGCCCATGATGCGA
>RZYD01000162.1 GCA_009930445.1 Bacteroidia bacterium
ATTATATATATTATTATATATTATTATATATATGATAAAAAAATAATAGCAGAAGCCGAAACTATTAAACCAACAAGCACAAAATGTTTGACAGAGAATCTTCCAGTTGAAAATAAACCATATTCTAAAAAATCAATTCTAAGAGAGTTTAGACATCATCCCAGACAATGAATCGTTTTTCTCTTAAAACCCTCTTAGAATCAATCCTAACGCAAATGAGCAATGGTTTACAATGTATTCTGGATGTGTGTTTCGTGAATCAGAATCAAGAATGTTAGGTTGTTTGATCTTCCAGCTTATTTGTCCATTCCAGATTGGCAATAGCTTTAGCCAAAGAAGAGATTTCCTGTTTGAGTTTTTTCTCAGCATAAGCAGAGAAATCAGACATTCTAAGATTTGCCTCAAGGCTCTGGCAAGACATACTCCATTGGTCGTATAGCGTAAAATTATCACAACATGGCGCATTATCGTGTGGTTTAACGCCCCAATCAATTGGACACATCAAACAATCTTTAAGCTTTTTACCACCATCGCTTGTTATATAACAAGCGAAACAAAGATACGGGATATGTTCATTAATACCATCAAATCCAGGCCAATCAATTTTATCAGAGCCAGGATGCTCCGACAACCACATCCACATTTCATAGTGGTATTTTTTGCATTCATCAAAAGTAAGCATGGGTCATCTCCATTAAGCCGCGATGAAGGCTATTTAAAAAAAGGGGGGTTGTTAACCCCCCCATTGTTCCTAACGCTTCGAAACCTTGATCCTCATTCCGCCCTTCTGCAATTCGGGACAGAACGAATACTTCTGTCCGTCAATCTTCCCGATCACGTCCAGATCTCCCATAACCCCAAAATCCTTCTTAAAAGGACGTGCCTTGGGGCGATAAGACACCTCTACGGGCTTCTTCAGATCAACCACGCACGTGATCATCTGGAGCGTACCAGAAAGCTCGTATTTGTATTCCGTGGGCGGATACTTCTCCTCCAACGTCTTCACATTGTCCATATTGAACAGCGTGGCCGTGAACACAGGCTTCTGCGTTTTTGGGAAAACTCCCTTCCTTCCAAGATTTTCTTCGCACAGAACCCCGTCCCCGACACGGGCCACGATGTCATCCGTGCCAACGTAAATGTTAGCACAATGCTTGTCGTGCTTCTTCTTGTCCTGTCCAATAAATCCACGGGGATCGGCAATGCGCTTGATGTCGTCCAGAATGGATTCCATGGTCAGTGAATCAGACATTGGGGCGAAGGGGGCGATCTTGGTCTTCATGTGAAAATCTCCTTGCATGGGGTTGTTAATGTTATTTTATTTGTTTCCCATGCGATTGATTGCATTATAACAAGTCTTATCTCTATGTCGAATGTTTTATATATCATCGCTATATCATCGCTACGTCATCGCTATTAAGCCGCAATGAAGGCTATTAAAAATCCTTAACAATACGATTCGATAACAAGGCAGCGTCTACGTCTATCCTTGGACAAAGAGTGTACTCTATCTAACGCCTTCTCAATGGAGTTAATCTTCTCAAAACGGACAGCCTCATAGCCGCATTCATGATTGTAAAGATTCATCCAGTCTGGAAGTGCATCTGCATCTCCAAGCATTTCTATTACTTCATCAACATGGATAATACGGGTATTCTTAAACTCATGTCCAAAAATGTGTTCGGGGGTCAGATTCTTCATAATTCCTCCTATTGTGTTAAATGTTTCTTGTATAAACACAATATGAGGTATTATATTCATTGCAACAGGTATTTTATTTTTTACACAGAACAAAAACCTGTTGTATCAAGTACATTGTCATACAGACACACAATGCAAAACCCAACCAACAAATACCACCATATACTTCATTCAATCCATTTTTACCATATTCTGCCACAAGCATGGCCATGTTATACGCCTTATATCCACCATAAATACAGGCATAAGAACATGCAATCAAATACAGCGCATTAACACTTTTCAGCACAACATTATACATGGCAAACTCCTATATGAGTAAAACCCAACGGAACTTTTCCAGAATTAAAACTCCACTTCCGATTCAGCACACTCATCTGGAATAAATACAACATTCTACGCGGCCAAGAATATATTCAACTTTAGAGTTACGAGATGTCGCGACACCCTCATTAAAATAAACAACCATGTCCGTAAAACAAATACCGAAACCATCAATATATCCGTTAATGGTTTGTCATCGCTATTAAGCCGCGATGAAGGCTATTAAAATAGGGTCTGGACAATCTCCAGACCCTATATAAAATTATCTTTCGTGATAAGGAATCAAAGTCCAAAGCCTGTCTTCCTCTTCGACAATCTCGTAATAGGGTCTATCAATTTCTTCTTCCTCGTCATCAAACTCGCAATAAACAAGAAAATCACGATCAGACAGATAGGCACAAAAATTCAAATGTTCAATCGGATTTTTAGAGCCCTTCTCTTTAATCATCTCACTAAAAGCCTCGGTCACATCCTCATAAATACGATCCAACATTTTATCTGAAAGAAAAAACATCCCATAGATTCCAAGTGTGTCATCAAGCACGTCATTCATCTCGGAACAAATCGCTTCTTTCAACTCGGCCTTGTTCATAATCTCCTCCATCTTGTTAAATTTTCAAAATCCCAATAAGAAGACAATATGGAGTATTCCATGTAATGCAACAAAAAAAATCAAACATTTTCCAAGGTGTTTGACAGTCGTAAAAACTTGAAGTTTTATTTTTGGAATCTTTCGAATCACACACGGGGGATAATTAACTAAGTATCTGAATTTATTGAAGCGGCATTTTTCGACAATTTTTCTTCCTTTGTCCAAAACTTCAAGTTTTAAGCAAAGTAATTTTTCAAAATCAAAATAAATGGTAAAAACCGTTGGAAAAACCGTTGGATCAGTTGAAAAAACTTCAAGTTTTTTGGCTCGTACTTTTTGAATCACACACCGGAGAATAGTCATCCACCCAAGCATAAGTGTCTGATTTTATTAAACCGACCATGAAATCCAACACCCGTTGGATGAGTTGAAAAAACTTGCAGTTTTAGCCAAAGGAATAGGTCGGTTTTACCGATATTGGTACAACTTATCCTATAGGTCAAAACCAACGGGACTTTTCTGGGAATAAACCAACCAGTAACAAAAAACCCTATGGAATATTCCATAGGGTTTAATGGTCTGATGTGTAGATTTTATGTCATCGCCATTAAACCGCGATGAAGGTTATTGCCATTATCAACACCCCAGACCAAAACGTGATAAAACACATCTGGCAGACTTATTCTCAGCCATCAAGGTAAAATATCAAAAATATGCTATTAAACCTGCCCCATATTTCGATTCTAAGCGCCTCAAAACAATTTTTGGTATATTGACCCGTCTTTCCAATTTAAAACGCTTAGAATCGATATTATCTACAACTATTTAAAATATAAAAAGAAAATCCCACCTAGAACGGAGATTATCATATATTCTAGGTGGGATTGGCCGATACACTATCAATCTAGCTACTTCACGATATTACGAGTATCGCTTCGCTAGACCGTACTCGGATTAAGTACATGTAATCTTGTGCTACCGCGAAAATTATATAAAATGATTGTTGCGAATGCCATAACAAAATAAAAAACAAAATGTTAAAATAATGGCCATTAAACCACGCTCTAATTTCGATTCTAAGCGCATCAAAATAATTTTTGGTATATTGACCAGTCTTTTCAATTTAAAACGCTTAGAATCGATATTCTATCAAAAGACATATCTATTCAGCTTCAAAATCACCAGTGTTTGTCTTCAATCCACATCTCTTTCTGTTCATGTCAGAAAAGAGCATTTTGGTCTTGTTAGATATCCCCAGTTTAATATTATAATTAAAACCAATCAATTCACAGTTACAAAGAGAACACGCCTCTGGGTATTCTGAATGTATCCTGGGCATCTTCTCTATCGCGTACTTAAACATCCCAGAATGATATTCTGTTTCTTCAACGGACTCTTTAAACAAGAGTCCATCATAACATGTGGTAAGAATATTCTTACAATGTTCACAGACAAGCATGTGACCTCCTACTTATGAGAAGCAACCCAATCGTTGACCATATTCCATTTATAGCGCAAACACTCAATCATAAAATCTTGTTCATTGTTGGAAAGGCCCAGCTCCGTTCCAACACGAGAAACCGCTTCAGCCTTTGAAATGGTATAACCTGCTCCGCCCTCCCATGACTTATCATGGATCTCCATGGAAAGCTTAAAGGCTTTAGCATAAAGCTTAATTTTTTCTGCTGGAATATAATCTTCTAAAAGAGTGACAATGGTCGAGAAATTCATATAGCCTCCTGAATAAAATGATAGTTTGTAGATGTATGATTCGGAAATTTCCGAAGATTATTCTGGTAATATAATATCAACAGAATAATCTTCGGAAACAGCCCTGTTTACAACAAACAACGCTTCACGGTTCTCTCTGCGGACAGCATATCTCCTTTGGACATATAGGAAAGAACATTCCCTGCGGCCCTCCATCCCATTCCAAAGATAATGGTCAAATGTTTTGAAGCCTCGTAACGACACATCTCAGCGAAGTCCTTGCAGTTCTCAGGAGTGTCCTGAAACAGAGCCTTTGAAGTGTGCTCAATAAACATTTCCTGGACGTTCTCCAGTGTTTCTCTGATCTTAATGTACGACTTTGGGTTCTCTGGGTCAACGCGGACAATCAACGATGTTGTGGGAATCTGGGTCATGTTTTTTCTCCTTTTGTTTCTTGTTTCTTGTTCTTGTTTCGTTAATAAGACAATATCGAGTGTTCGATATAACGCAAGAATAAATGAATAAAACCTAATAAGATACATACTCATCTAAATAATATTCACCGTATTCTGTTGTGGCGATAAACAGTCTGGTGTCATCTATTCCCTTAATGCGTATTAACCTACAGTTATTAAATCTATAATCTGGGTCATATTCAAGAACTTTGCCAACTGATTGTAGGGCTTTATATGCCCTGTCTGTAATTCTAGATACTCCTGTGCTACTTTTTATTTTTTTTACTATCATATCTACCGTAAACATAATTACTCCTTATAACACTTTTCTAATAGGGGTTATTGATTAAGTCTGGAAATATGAATCTAGATGGAAATTGCCAAATACACAGCCAGACATGTATATTTTGTCTTTTGTCAAAATTAAAGGTTGAAGTGGGAAATTTATAACACTTTCCTAATAGGGTTATTCATAAAGTGGAAGAGTGGTGACTTGAGCTGCCATTGCCATATTCTCATACAACCCAAAGCTACAATGATCTGGATGATAAATTTACCAGTGATGGTTTAAATTGATAACATTTTCCTAATAGGGATATTCATAACTGGATATTTCTTGAGGTGGGAACTTTTGTTTATATTTCTGGAAATCACATCTGTTATATGGGTTTTCCTATGGTTTGTGGCTTATGATTACTTATTGGTAACACTTTTCTAATAGGGTTATTCATAAAGTGGGAAACTTGGGGTTGTTTGTAGGAGTATTGATGGTTGAAGTGGGAGAAAATAGGGGTTTTATGGTAAAATATATAGTAGAAGTGGGACTATATCAAGATATCTTGATATAGTGTATCGTGTTCACCCTTCGTTTTTCCCTAATTTTAAAACT
>RZYD01000778.1 GCA_009930445.1 Bacteroidia bacterium
TATATCGGTGTAAATTGATTCAACAGAACCCCGGTTTTCTATCGCATTCTTTAAGATTGATCCTATTACTGGTGCGGGCATATCGAGCCTAATTTAATTCGTGTGCAAAGGTAATAATATTTTGTTTTGAATATTCTTCTTTTTTTTGTTGGGAAAAGCCACGATGAATTGAGGTACACCGCGTTTAACCCGTGAATAATTCTGCCGCGATGCCATCTATATAAAACCATCCTTTTTGTGTGGGTTTCAGAATGTTTTCTTTACAGGATAAAAGGCCTGTTTTAATATAGCGGGTAGCGTTTTTTTTGATTCTTTCCTTTTCTGTTTTTCCGTATACCGTTGAAACGAGGCTTAAGTTACATCCTGCTGCAGTTCGCAGCGAAGTTAAAACATATTCGTTAAGCTGGTCTGAAAGCGTCAGCTCTTCTTTTTCCGAGGGTATTTCTCCACGGTTGATGTGTTCCATATATTTATTTATTGCGGCCACATTCCATTGCCTGCTTGTCCCGTTGTAGGAATGTGCCGATGCGCCAATACCCAGATAGTGGGTTTGATTCCAGTACGACGCATTATGTTTGGCTTCAAAACCCGGAAGCGCGAAATTTGAAACCTCATAATGGATGTAATCTTCTCTTTTGAGAATTTTGCAGAGCAAGGCAAAGTCCTCAGCCAGGGTTTCATCAGAAACAGGTGGATAGATGCCTTTTTGGATAAAATGGGCCAGTGCAGTGCCTTTTTCTACGGTGAGGGCATAGGCTGACAGGTGTTCGGGCCGCAGTTGCATGGCGGTTTCAATCTGTTTTTTCCAGGAATTGATGTCCTGAATGGGCATTCCATAGATAAGGTCGATGCTGATGTTCCGGAATCCACCTTTTCTGGCCGTTGTGTAGGCCTGGCGGGCTTGTGCTCCGGTGTGCGATCGGTTGAGCCACTGTAAATCGGTGTCACTAAAGGATTGTATCCCCATACTCAAACGGTTGAATCCCGTATAGCGGAGCATTCGAATATACGATGCGGTAATGTCGTTTGGGTTGACTTCAATAGTGGTTTCGTCGGGGTCGGTATTAAGGTGGCGATGTATAGCATGAAAGATTTTTTTAAAATGATTTTCTTCCAGTAAGCTGGGCGTTCCACCACCAAAGTAA
>RZYD01000779.1 GCA_009930445.1 Bacteroidia bacterium
GGGCAGGTCGAGCCAACCGCAACGTCGGGGGCGTCCTGTAGTGCTGCCATATTCATGACCCTGATCCCGTAACTTCCGTCCGGTGTCATCATTCAACTCGGTCGGAAACGGCCCGCTACCCACACGGGTGCAGTAAGCTTTTACAATACCATAAACCCGGCCTATGGCAGAAGGAGCCACCCCCAACCCGGGACATACGCCGGAAGAAACTGTTGAGGAAGAAGTAACAAAAGGGTAAGATCCGTAATCAATGTCCAACAGGGTACCCTGCGCGCCTTCAGCCAGAATTTTTTTCCCTTCCTTCATGCGTTGATGGATGTAATACTCACAATTTATTATGCGTAACGCTTTCAAAACTTTTAATGCATGAAACCAACCCGATTCATAGGCTTCCCAATCCAATCCTTCCAGCTTAATTCCGGTGGGATCAAAACCATTCATTTCCATAAGTTGAAAATGATAGGCTTTCAGGCTATTATATCTGGAATCAAAATCCTCGCGAAAAACATCCCCGACCCGAATGCCGCGCCGGGCCACGCGATCGGTATAGGTTGGCCCTATTCCCTTCAGGGTACTTCCGATCTTCTGCTTATCGCGCAACGTTTCATAACAGGCATCCAGCAAACGGTGAGAAGGCAATATGAGATGAGCTTTTATTGCCACAAGCAAATTATCTGCGGGATTATATCCAGCAGCCACTAATCCAAGTATCTCTTTCTCAAGAATATATGGATCAATTATTACGCCATTACCAATAATGTTTTCAGTTTTGGGATGAAAAATGCCACTGGGAATTAAATGCAGGATATGTTTCTGTCCCTGAAACTCAAGGGTATGGCCTGCATTCGCCCCCCCCTGAAAACGAGCGATAATATCGTAACGGGGGGTAAGCACATCCACCACCTTACCTTTACCCTCATCGCCCCATTGAAGCCCTAATAATACATCAATTTTCATGACGCAAAGGTACACTATTCAGTCCATCCTTCTTCAATTTTGCGCCATAAAAAGTAAGGGAATGGTGATGTATTTTTACCCCCAATGCTTGCTCCACAAAATTCTTTATATCATCAATCCGGGGATCGCTGAATTCACTGATTTTTCCGGTATCCACATCAATGAAATGGTCATGCCGCTTAAACTC
>RZYD01000780.1 GCA_009930445.1 Bacteroidia bacterium
TGATCCTCAGCTACCAATATCGATTTTTTCGTTGCTTCTGCCATATTTTGGGTTCGGTAATTTGGCTAAAAAGTCTTGTTGCAAAAGTAATATATTTTTTTATTCTAATCTACATATTTTCAAAAGATTAAAAAACAGAATATAGATTTCGAAACCGGAGAAAGGCGATTCCACTTTTTTCCTAAAATAAAACATCCGAATCGGATTAATGTTTTATAAAAAAACGGGGGAGAAGAAAAAATGTCATTCAGCGCAAAAGAGCAAAAAAGAAACAGCACAGAAACAAAGTGCGTTATGCGGGTTAAAAAAATATCAGCGAAAGCCTGTAGATGAATAAATTGTAAACCTTTTATTTTTTATTCAGATAAAAGTTTGTTGTGGTAATAAAAAGAGTAATTTTGCACCTCCAAATTTTATTGGTCATTAGAAAGCGTTCAAAAAGAATAATTCACTGTATATCATAGCATTAAAAAATTAAATCACACAACATGCCCTTACATAATTTAAGAAACATAGGGATTGCGGCACACATTGATGCCGGAAAAACAACCGTAACCGAACGGATACTCTACTATACGGGTACAACACGCAAGCTTGGAGAAACCCACGAAGGGGATGCCACGATGGATTTTATGAAACAAGAGCAGGAAAGAGGAATCACCATTGCTTCCGCAGCTATTTCCTGTTTCTGGAACCATGCGCAGATTAATATTATCGATACACCCGGCCACGTTGACTTTACGGTAGAAGTAGAGCGGTCATTGCGTGTTATTGACGGAATGGTGGCTTTGTTTTGTGCTGTCGGGGGCGTAGAACCCCAAAGTGAAACGGTATGGTATCAGGCCGACCGGTACAAAGTTCCACGAATCGCTTTTATCAATAAAATGGACCGCACCGGAGCCGATTTCTACGATGCGGTTTCCATGATGAATGAATTTTTGGATGCCAATGCGGTTCCGTTCCAACTACCCATGGGAAAAGAAGATGATTTTAAAGGCGTAATCGATATTATCAGCCAGAAAGCTTATATCTTTACCGACACGGAAAGAATAGAAATAGCCATCCCCGAGGAATATCAGGAAAAAACCCGTGAAGCCCGTACCTATCTAATTGAAAAACTTTCGGATTTTGATGATTACATC
>RZYD01000781.1 GCA_009930445.1 Bacteroidia bacterium
GATACCGTGATAGAACTTTATTCGGAACAGCCGGAACATTCCGCTTCGTACTATATAGTAACCTACGAAAATCCCCATTTGGTTCTGGATGAAGAACAAAATGGGGAGAAGAAAAAGTATTATCTACAACGTGCGGATTAATTTTCCTGTTCGCTGAGGAATCGTTCAGCTTCAATGGCTGCCATACACCCTGTTCCTGCGGCGGTAATGGCCTGACGGAAGACATGATCCTGTACGTCGCCGGCTGCGAACACCCCGGGGATATTGGTGGCCGTTGAGTCGGGTTTGGTTATCAGATAGCCGGTTTTATTCATGTCGAGTTGCCCTTTGAAAAGGTCGGTGTTGGGTTTGTGTCCGATAGCTACAAAAAAGCCGGTTACATCGATTTTTTTCTCTTTTGAGGTTACTACATTTTGTAGCCGTACCCCATTTACTCCTTTCATGTCGCCCAGAATTTCTTTTGGGATATGGTTCCAGAGTACTTCAATGTTGGGGGTGTTTAATACCCGTTTTACCATGGCCTTCGATGCACGGAGCTCATCACGGCGGTGGATAAGGTACACTTTTTTGCATAGTTTGGAGAGGTAGGTTGCCTCTTCGGCTGCCGTATCACCTCCACCGACTACGGCGACCTCCTGTCCCCGGTAAAAGAATCCGTCGCAGGTAGCACATGCAGATACGCCCTGTCCTTTGAATTTTTCTTCTGATTCGAGCCCCAGATAGCGCGCAGAGGCCCCGGTAGCAATAATAACCGTTTCTGCCAGAATTTCTTTGCCATCATCGGCGCTGATTTTAAAGGGCCTTGAGGAAAGATCTGCTTTTGTAATGATACCAAAACGGATATCGGCTTCAAAGCGTTGGGCTTGTTTTTCCAAATCCTGCATCATTCCCGGCCCGTCGATGCCTTCCGGGTAACCGGGAAAATTTTCTACTTCAGTTGTGGTTGTCAATTGGCCGCCTGCCTGCAATCCCTGATAAAGTACGGGCTTCAGATCGGCGCGGGCAGCGTAGATAGCTGCCGTATATCCTGCCGGGCCGGAACCAATAATCAGACATTTTACTTTCTCTGCTGTTTCACTCATTTTTTGAAGGTTTTATATTTTTTGTAAAGATAAATATTTCTCCATATTCCTATCGCGCG
>RZYD01000782.1 GCA_009930445.1 Bacteroidia bacterium
CCTGTTCCGTCTTCTGTTGTAATAAAATCTCCGGCAATTACCCTGAAGGCATCTCCATCGGGTTTAATCCAGGGAATAAGCTGACGATAATAAATCCCAATTAATCCTTTTCCTTCAATTTCATCAACGACTTGGTAAGGTATTTTTTTATCGCCATGTTGGTATTCATCCAATGCCATTTCGGCATTTTTGGGGTCAAAAAAATGGTTCAACAGCGCTTTTGCCAGAATAACGGTGATGGGGTTTCCCGTGTAGGGGTTAAATGTTTTTACAAGGCAATAGGTGATTTTTTCACCCACCGCCAGTGCTGTATTGGAAGGTAAAGTCCATGGAGTGGTCGTCCAGGCAAGAAAAGCCAGCGTTCCATGGCTGTTTTCAAACAGAGGCGCGGAACGCTCATCCCGGATAATTTCAAACTGTGCGGTTATGGTCGTATCTTTTACGTCTTTGTAACACCCCGGCTGGTTGAGTTCGTGGGTGCTGAGCCCGGTTCCAGCAGCCGGTGAGTAGGGTTGTATTGTATATCCTTTGTATAGTAACCCTTTGTCGTACAATTGTTTAATCAGGTACCACAGGGTTTCGATATATTTATTTTCAAACGTGATATAAGGATCGTCCAAATCAACCCAATACCCCATCTGAACTGTAAGTTTATCCCAGAGGTCTTTGTATTTCATCACCTCAGTGCGGCATTCCTGGTTATATTCGGATACGCTAATTTTTTTTCCAATATCTTCTTTTGTTATACCCAGTTTTTTTTCCACACCCATCTCCACCGGCAGGCCATGGGTATCCCATCCGGCTTTTCTTTTTACATAAAAACCTTTAAGCGTTTTGTACCGGCAAAAAATATCTTTGATGGTTCGGCTCATTACATGGTGGATTCCCGGGATTCCATTGGCTGAAGGGGGGCCTTCAAAAAATATGTAGGATGCTTTGCCTTTATTCTTTGCCAGGGATTTCTCAAATGTGTGGTTTTCTTCCCAGAATTTTTGAATATCAAGGCCTGTCTGCGACAAGTTAAGTTGTTTGTAATCAGGGTATTTACGTGTCATTATAACTTACTTTTTATACCTAAACAAAATCAGGGTGCAAAAGTAAGTAAAAAGATCGAACTTACAATGTTCAGAATTAGCCC
>RZYD01000783.1 GCA_009930445.1 Bacteroidia bacterium
AAAATATGTATATCGGTCTGATTATGGCTTGTATGTGAAATCAGATAACGATTTTTTGTGTGCAAATCCAGCGCATAAATCATCACAGGGACCACCACAGCGGCTGTACCATAGGTATCGGTAACCGTAAATTCAAGGTCATACATTCCGGTTGGCAAATCTTTGCGCGAAAGGATCAGCGGTATCGCATCCAGTGAAACGGAGGAACCTTCAAGCGGCACATTGAGCCGGATCACCGACTGTCCCTCGTCATCCACTAGCACTGCATTAACCTGCAGAAGGTTATAATCTGAAAGGGCATGAAAAGAAAACAACAAAGTATCATATACATTAAAACTATCACCAGGTTTCGGTTGAATAACCGCGATCTCCGGTGGCTGTATATCCGCCGGAGAATCGCACTGCACCGCCAAAAGCAATACAAGCGCACTTATTATTGTTACACACCCGGAATAGAAAGAATTCATTCCACGAAGGTACAACATCGCAAATAATTTGCACCCGGGAGTGAAGGAAAATGGATGCCATCAGGGAATGTTTTTTACCTTTGCCAAAAATAAAAAAATGATGAAGAAAACAGTTCTAATATCTTTAATCCTGATGTTTATGGCTATGCCGGCAATTACACTGGCGCAGAAACAGGCAAAAAAGTTAATAAAAATCAAACCGGAAAAAGTATTGCTGACCAGAGCAGACTCTGCGTCGTATGCTTTAGGGGTAGATATCGTCCGGACAATGCAGCTTCGTGGGATAAACTTCAATCCGGAAGTGTTGGCAGTTGCGATTATGCGCGAGTCGCACGGATGTGATACAGTACTCAGCGACGAGCAGGTAATTAACTACTTAAATGCACTACAGGAGGATTTAAACAAAAAAGACAAGGAAGCACAAGCCATGGAGATTCAAAAAAACAAACAACAAGGAATTCAGTATTTAGCCGAAAACAAAAACAAACCAGGAATAAAACAAACCGAAAGCGGCTTACAATATAAGATAATCAGGGAAGGAGAAGGAACCCACCCCACAGAAAAAAGCACGGTTAGGGTACATTACCGGGGAACCTTTCTAAATGGAGAAGTTTTTGATTCCTCCTATGACCGTGGAGAATCGATCGAATTTCCGCTCGACGGAGTAATC
>RZYD01000784.1 GCA_009930445.1 Bacteroidia bacterium
AAGTGGTACTGATTGATTTTTGGGCATCCTGGTGTATGTCATGCCGGAAGGCAAATCCTGTCAGGAAAACCTTGTATGAAAAGTATAATCGCCATGGTTTTGAGATTTTTGGCGTTTCATTTGATACCGAAGGGGAGGAGTGGCTTTCAGCCGTGCAGGAGGATGGTTTAGTGTGGCCACAAGTTTCAGATATGAAAGGACTGCAAAGCCCGGTAATGAAATTATTCGGATTGGAAAAAATTCCTGCCAATGTGTTATTGAACCGGCAAGGTGAAATTGTTGCAATAGATTTGCCTTCTGAAACGTTGGAAAATACAATAAAAACTCTTTTGTGATGGCCGGGAAGCTTTATTTTGCCTCCGATTTCCATTTGGGAATTCCCGATCAGGTTTCCAGTCTTGTACGGGAAAAGCGATTGGTGCAGTGGCTGGATGAAATCCGGCAGGATGCTGAGGCTATCTATCTGCTGGGTGATATGTTTGATTTTTGGTTTGAATACCGTTCAACGGTACCTCGCGGTTTTTCACGGTTGCTGGGGAAATTATCCGAGATTACTGATTCGGGTATACCCGTACATTTGTTTCGCGGGAACCACGATATTTGGGCCTTTGACTATCTGGAACAGGAGTGCGGCGTTATTCTTCACCGTGAAGAGGAAATTATTGAATACGACGGAAAAGTTTTTTATATGGTGCACGGGGACGGGAAGGGTCCCGGCGATTATGGCTATAAAGTATTAAAACGAATTTTTGAGTGTAGGATAAATCAGTGGCTTTTCAGTTGGCTTCATCCTGACCTGGGGCTCAGCATGGGACTGTTTTTTAGCCGTCGGTCACGTCTGGCGAATCTTGCCCGTGAGAATAAACTTGAATTGCCGGAGCCACCCACCAATTCTATGCTATTTCAGTATGCGGAAAAGGTTTCCCTCTGCCATCCGGAAGTAGATTATTTTATTTTCGGCCATCATCACCGTCCGGTAATTAGTCCTTTATCCAATGGTAAAATGTTTGTTTTGTTGGGCGACTGGCTGGTGCATTTTACGTATGGATTGTATTCGGATGGCGAATTCCGTTTATTTCATTTTCCGGACGAAACAAGCATCGGCAGATCGCATCCGGTTGAGCTGGCAAAAGGGTA
>RZYD01000163.1 GCA_009930445.1 Bacteroidia bacterium
CTGGCTTTTGAAAAGGGGGTGAAAGATATTATCACCGATTCGAAGGCACAAACGGTACTGGTAACCTTTGACCCGGGAAAAACGACTCCGGAAAAATTATGTGCCGCCATTAGCAAATTGGGGTATAAAGCCTATGTGATGGATGATACAAAAAAAGCAGGTTGTGCAACGGATTGCACCGGGACATCAAAAAATCCTGCCGGCTGTGATCAGGCTAAGCCTGCACCTCTTCAGCCGAAATCCGGTTGTGGTTCGGGTTGTACCGGAAAATCACCGGATCCTGCCGGTTGCGGTAAAAAATAGGAAAATATTCTATGCCTTTTTCATAAACAGGAAAGAGCCTCGTTCTTTCCTGTTTTTTTTTGTTAATATTTTAGTAATCTTGTGACTTCTAAGTGTAATCCCTTAAATTTGTCTCCGATATCAATGAAGAATATTTCCGGAGAAGGCCATTTGCCGGCTGATTTTTTGGAGCATCAATACAAAACACGTGTTAAAAAGACTTTTTATATTATTTCTTTTTCTGGCGGCTTCCTCAGCCTTCAGTCAGAAGGTAGCCGTTGTGCTCAGCGGCGGTGGTGCAAAAGGAATGGCACATATTGGTGTTCTTAAAGCATTAGAAGATAACAATATACCTGTCGATTATATTGCCGGAACCTCCATTGGTGCTATTGTCGGGGGTATGTATGCTTGTGGCATGTCGCCTGATGAAATGATCCGGCATTTTAACTCCCCCGAGTTTTCTATTTGGCTTAGCGGAGAAATTGAAGAAGAATACCTTTTTTATTATAAAAAACACGATGAAGACGCCGAATGGCTGAATGTGCGTTTTGATATTGATTCGCTTATATCCCCACAGATTGTCCCAACCAATATTATTTCTCCTTTTCAGATGGATTTTGCCTTCCTTCAATATTTTGCCCAGCCCGGAGCCGCCTGTGGGTATGACTTTGATAAGCTTATGATCCCTTTTCGTTGTGTTGCCTCCAATATTGAAGATAATCAGGCGTATGTTTGCCGTTCGGGGGATGTGGGATCCGCCATTCGCGCCTCAATGTCGTTCCCGTTCTATTTTAAGCCGATTACTATCAATGGTAAGGTGATGATGGATGGAGGAATGTATAATAATTTTCCCATCGACGTGGTGACGGATGATTTTCATCCTGATGTTATTATCGGAAGCGTTGTGGCTGGAAATTATCAGAAACCTTCTACCGACGATATGGTCTCGATGCTTCAGAGCATTTTTATGAATAAAACCGATTATTCGATACCTGACTCTGTGGGTTTTCTTTTTCAGCCCGATGTCCGGTACGTCGATTTGCTGGATTTTAGCAAAACCAATGCTTTTATTGACAGCGGGTATGTGGCCGTTGAGCGTCAGATCGGGGCAATCAAAAACCGTATTCAACGTGAAGTAACACCCGGGGAGGTTTCATTGGAACGCAGCATTTTTAAAAATAAATTTCCTCCTCTGTTGTTTCAGCGCGTGCATCCCATCGGCCTTAAACCGCACCAGGCGCAATATGTTCAATCGCTTCTAAAACAAGAAGAAGATGTTTTGACCCTGAATCAGTTAAAACCCAACTATTTTAGGTTAATTGCCGACGATAAGATTGCTTATATCTATCCGCGAAGCCGGTTTAATCCCGGAACCGGATACTTCGATCTTTATCTCTACACCGAGCCGGCAAAGGATTTTACAGTTAGTTTTGGCGGTGATATCAGCTCTGCTGCTACCAATCAGGCTTTTATTGGCCTTCGCTATAAGTTGCTGACCCGTTATTCGCTTACCTTTACTGCCAATGCCTATGTGGGTAGGTTTTATAATAGTTTTTTGCTGGGCGGACGCCTTGAATACCCTTCGGAACCCGCTTTCTTCGCCGATTTTACCGGCACCATTAACAGTTGGAACTATTTCTCTACCTCCCGCTATTTTGTGGGGGATGAGTCGCCGGGTTTTCTTTTGCAAAATGACAACTACCTCCGGTTATCAGCCGGAGTTCCTTTCTCGAAAAATGGTAAAATCTCTATTGATCTCTTAGGCTCTAATTTATCTAATTCTTATTATCATACTAATGCTTTTACAAGAAATGATACCAGTGATGTAACTAATTTTAATTTTTTTACCTTCGGGATGATTTACGAAAAAAGTACCCTTAACCGTAAAATTTATTCTACAGAAGGGCAGCGGATGCTACTTTCTCTGCGCTACATCGGTGGAAATGAGTCGTATACGCCGGGTTCGACGGCGCTTACGTATTCACCTGCTTCAAAAAAGCACCGGTGGATCCAACTCCGTTTTGCTTTTGAAAATTATTTTCCAACAATAGGCCAGGTGATTATGGGGGTTTATGCTGATGGAATTTTGTCTAATCAGGGGTTGTTTAGTAATTATACCTCCTCGGTTTTGTTGGCTCCGGGGTATCGCCCGGTGCCCCAAAGTGCCATCCTGTTCATTCCCGAGTACAGAGCCAATACCTGGGCCGCGTTGGGCTTCCGGTCGGTCTATTCCGTTTACGGTCCTCTCGATTTGCGCTTTAGTACTTTTGCTTTCTTCCCTTATAAACAAATTCAGGAACGTATCGACCAATCGGCTTACCTGGGAAAAACACTGGCAAAAAGGTATTTTGGAGCTTCTGCAACCCTGGTGGTTAAAAACCCGATTGTACCCGTGAGCTTCTCGGTTTCTTATTATGATAATACTGAAAATCCATGGCAATTCCTTTTTAATTTCGGATACCTGATTTTTAATAAACCGAGTTTGTACTGATATTTTTAATTTTATTTCCAAAGATTATTATAATTGCTACTTTTGCACCCCTTAATGGTGAATTTTGAATTTTTAAAACAGAAGAGAAACTATCAGAATCATATTCCCTTTTGTGGGAAGCGAACCCTTATCTGTCGAACTAACAGAATGTACTAATGGAAGAAAAAAATCTGCAACCTGAAGAATTAAACGAACAAAATCTTCAGGAGACTCAATCTGAAGCAACAGAAGACCAGACGCATGTTGTGGAAGAATCATCCGATGTAATGGAAAAAGATATTGCAACTGAAAATGAAAGGTCTGAATCAGAAACACTTGAAAATGAAGCTAAAACAGCAACCGAATTGCCCAACACTCCCCAAATGCAGGAGGTCGCTTCAACCGAACCCTCCCCGGAGACTGTGCTAGCGGAAACGCCTGCACCGGATGCTGTTGAAGAATCTGCGCCTGAAGAAAATGTTGAAAATTCTTCTCCTTCAGAAGCACACGAAGAAGAGGAAGCAGTGGACGCAGAGGACGAAGATGAAGATGAAGATGAAGAAGAGGAGATGGTTTCAGATGATCACTACGCTTCATTTACCCGTGAGCAATTGGTTCAGGAACTTGAAAACCTTGTGGCCTCAGAGGATATTACCCGCGTGAAAGCAAAAGTAAGCCTTGTAAAAATGGCGTATTTGAAACAAACCCGCGAAGTATATGACGCTGCGGATGAAAACCTGGATGAGGTTGTCGTGCCCGAAGAGGAAAATCAGAAAACCCAGGGCGACACAAGGGACGCCGCTTCGACGACAACCGATGAAACGCAACCACTGGAAGAAACAGAGGTTACAGAACCTAAAAAAGAACACGATCCGCTTGCTGAACGTTATAAAGCCGCATTCCGAATTTATAAATCAAAACGTGAAAAATTTCTTCAGGAACTTGAAGAACAAAAGCTGAAAAATCTTGAAGGGAAAAAAGTAATTCTCGAACAACTCCGTGAAGTGATAAGTTCCGAAGAATCATTAAAAAAGAGCTACGACGAATTCCGTCAGCTCCAGGAAAAATGGCGCGAAATCGGAATGGTTCCCAAAGGCGAAGTGAACGACCTCTGGCAAAGCTATCATTTCCTGGTGGAAAAGTTCTTTGATAAAGTAAAAATCAGTAATGAACTCCGCGATCTGGATTTGAAAAAAAATCTGGAGAAAAAACTGCAGCTTTGCGAAAAATCAGAAGAACTTCTGCTGGAAACCAGCATTATAAAATCGTTTAAAAAACTACAGGAACTTCATCAGGAATGGAAAGAGACCGGCCCGGTACCCACCGATAAAAAGGATGAACTGTGGGAACGCTTTAAAACGATTACGGATAAAATAAATGAACGCCGCCGCGACCATTATAACCGCATCAAAGAAGATCAGGAAGCCAATTATAACGCCAAACGCGCTCTGTTTGAGCAACTGGAAGAAATTGTGAATGTGGAAATTAAAGGCATCAAAGAATGGCAGACCAAAACCAACAGCGTGAATGAAATGCTGAAAATCTGGAAAACCATTGGCCCGGCTCCTAAAGTAAAAAATGATGAAATTTGGGACCAGTTTAAAAGTTATCTCGACGCTTTCTTTGCAAAGAAAAAAGAATACTTCAGCAAACTGAAAGATCAACAGGTTAATAATTATAATCTTAAACTCGACCTGTGTAATCAAGCAGAAAGTATTAAAGAGAGTGATGACTGGAAGGAGACAACCCGTACGCTGATCGACCTTCAAAAAAAGTGGAAAGTCATCGGCCCGGTTCCCAAAAAATATTCTGATAAAATCTGGAAACGATTCCGCGCCGCATGTGATGATTTTTTTAACCGGAAAGAGGATTATTTCGGCCATATCCATGAACGGGAAGCCGATAACCTGACTGTTAAAAAGGAGATTATTGAACGGCTTAAAAATCAGGAATTTACTGATAATAAAGATGAGAATCTGAACATTCTTAAAACTTTTCAACGGGAATGGATGAATATTGGCCACGTGCCAATTAAGGAAAAAGATGCCATCCAGAAAGAGTTTAGAAAAATAATTGATGCTAAACTCGAGTTATTGAAAATCAATGAGATGGAAATCAGTACCATGAATTTTAAAAACAGAGTAGAGAATATCAAAGATTCTTCTGACTCAAATCGTATACTGAGCCGTGAACGCATTCAGCTGATGAATAAAATATCGCAGATGAATGATGATATTAATTTGTGGGAAAATAATATCGGTTTTCTCGCCGCTTCAAAAAATGCAAATATCCTGAAAAATGAATTTGAAAAGAAAATTCAACGTGCAAAACAGGAAGTCGCACTGATGAATGTTAAATTGAAATATTTGAACGATCAAATGTAAGGGATTGTAATTCATTTTAACGCAGGTGATGCTTTATCCGGGTAAATGACTGTCATTTTTTTGACAAGTGATTAAAACAGTAAAATACGTTGAGATATACAAAGTTGAACCGAAACGGAAGGCTCGGCTGAGGAGCAACCGGGCAGGGATAGGTTCTCCCAACGAAAGGCTGAAATATAGCGGGTTGATTTTCTTCCCGCTTTTTTTTAATACTTTTGAGACTTAATGCCTGCAAATACTTAGGCTGCTTATTCTATCGGTGTTTTGTCGTTCATACTTTGATGTGGTCTTTTCCGTATTATTTTCTTTTCATCATTCCTCTATAAGGGGGTGTACAATATTTTTCTATTTCTGACGTCATACTATTAATTCGTTCCGAAGCATCGGAATTTTCCTTATTTTTGACCGTCAAAGAAAAACACCGGTTCATGAAGAGATTTTTTATTGTTTTTACTTTCCTGCTTATGGCCATTACTTTGC
>RZYD01000164.1 GCA_009930445.1 Bacteroidia bacterium
AAGGTGGAGGAACCCGCGATTTTAATATCTTTGCACGGAAAGTATTTCATAAAAATCCGGATTTTAAAAATGAATGATGCACTCAGAGCGCATTTGGTTAAGAAAGTAGTTGGAATTGCCGGTGTAGGCGGCCTTGGGTCAAATTGTGCCGTATCGTTGGCTCGTATCGGAGTTGGTAAAATTATTATTTCTGATTTTGATGTGGTGACAAGGGGAAATTTGAATCGTCAATATTTTTTTGAAGAACAGATTGGAATCCTTAAAGTGAAGGCATTAAAAATGAATATTTTTCGTATTGATCCACATATCCGGGTAATTGCCCATGCTGAAAAGGTTACACCGGAAAATGTGGCTAAACTATTTGATGAGGCGGAGGTTTTGATTGAGGCTATGGATCTTGCACGGGAAAAACAGGTTTTTATTGAAACAGCGCTGGGCTTGTGGCCTGATAAGCCGATTGTTGCCGGAAATGGCGTTGCCGGATGGGGTTTTAACGAAGCCCTCACAACAATGAAGTATGGTAATCTTTATATTTGCGGCGATGCCGTTTCGGAAGTTTCGGAGGAGTTGCCTCCTCTGGCTCCTCGGGTTTCGATTGTGGCCAATATGCAGGCAAATCAGGCCCTTGATCTGTTGATGGCCGATTTTGATCTTTCAATGTACACCATGGAATAATGGAAATATTACTAAATAATAATATCGAATTTATTGATGCTGAGGCGATTAGCGTTCAGGAGCTTTTGTTGTACAAAAATTTTACTTTCCGGATGCTGGTGATAAAAATAAATGGACAATTAGTAAAAAAAGACCAATATACGTCGGCTATGATTCATCACGGCGATCAGGTTCAAGTTATTCACCTGGTCAGCGGAGGCTAATCAGAGACCCAGGTGATCCAAAAAATCGGCCACAACAAATGTACTCCCTCCGATAAAGATCATATCATCCGGTGCTGCATTATGGATAGCCTGTGACCAGGCGCTTTCCACACGACCACACAATGTTTTCTTTTTAATGCCCAGTTTTTCTGCAGCTTCCATCAGAAGCTCCGGAGGTAGGCTTCGTGGAATATCTGCTTTGCAAAAATAAAAGTTTGCGTCGATTGGAAATGGATTCAGCAAGTGCTCAATTTCTTTATCATTAACCATTCCCATCACGATATGCAGTTGTTTATAGGAATAGTGATGAATCATTTTTATTACTTCAGCAATGCCTTCCTGGTTATGGCCTGTATCACAAATTGTTAGTGGATGTTGTTGAATAGTTTGCCATCTTCCACGCAGGTGGGTGTTCGATAACACATTTTTTATTCCGTTTGCCATGGAGGGTGTGGATACCGGAAAATTAGTGTTTTGAAGCATGGCCAGTGCTACGCAGGCCGTCCGGATATTTTCGGTTTGATAGTCGGCGATAAGCCCTGAAATAACAACCGGTGGAATTTTTTTTTCCAGGGTAGTAAGCGTGAAATACCGGAGAGGAGTTTCTGGCCCGGCGGTTATTTCCCCGGGTGTGACAGCAAGATGCTCTTCTGCAAAAAGTAAAGGTGCCGATTGTGCAGTGGCTTTTTCGAGGAAGCATCCGGCAGTTTCCGGTTGTTTTTTCCCAATAACAACCGGGATATGGGGTTTTATAATTCCGGCTTTCTCCATGGCAATTTTTTGTAGCGTGTTCCCTAAGAATTGTTGGTGATCGTGCCCGATGTTCGTGATGACCGACAGCACACTATCGACCACGTTAGTGCTGTCGAGCCGTCCGCCCATTCCGGTTTCAATAACGGCAATCTGTATTTTTTCTTTTTGGAAATAATACAGGGCCATGGCAAAAGTGATTTCAAAGAAGGAAGGTTGAATGGGCAGAAATTTTTTGTAGTAGATATTTACAAACTGGATCACTTCTTCTTCTGTGATTTGTTTTCCATTTATTCTGATTCGTTCTCTGAAATCGGTCAGATGCGGTGATGTGTATAGTCCGGTTTTGTAGCCTTGCTCCATAAGTGCTGATGCCATCAGATGCGATACAGAACCTTTTCCGTTGGTACCTGCAATATGGATTGCTGGTATTTCTTTTTCGGGATTTCCAAGCATGGCACACAGGGTGAGGGTATTTCCTAGGTCTGCTTTATAAGCGGCTGCTCCGCTGCGTTGGTACATGGGGAGTTGCGCGAACAGAAATTCGAGGGTCTCCGTATAGGTTTGGAATTTCATAGGGCTGAAAAAATTTTGGCAAAGGTATAAAAAGGCCGGATTAGTTCAGCCGGATAAAGTTATAGGTAATCGATCCCCGTTGAATTTCCGGGGCATCGGGTTTGGGCGAGAAACGGGCCCGTTTGGCTGCATCTTCCGCTTCCTTCCATAGCTTTTGGTCGGTAATGTTGGTACCCCTGGCCCCAGCTTCTGCTGAGACCACAAATCCTTGCCGATCGACTTTAATCGTAACGACCACTTTCCCCTGGTCGGTGGAATTGTATACAGGTTTTGGGAGTGCCTGTGCATTTCTTCCCGAAAGGTCGAAGGAAATTCCATTGCCTTTGCCGCCAAGCCCTTCATAATTCCCGGTTTCTTCGGTTCCGTTTTTTACGCCCTGATCACCCGGATACATTGTTTTTCCTTCATCGCCACCTTTCTCTGTATCGGTGCTTTTTCCTTTGTAGATTGCATTTGGGTTCACCACGGGTTTGGGTGGTTCTTTATTTTCTTCCACGGGTTTTTCCACATCCGGCTCTTCAGCCTTTTCCTGCACGGGTTCAGGTGTTTCCTCGACGTTTTGTTCCATTAGGGGAGTATCTTCGGCTTCATTAGTAACAATTTTTTCTTCGGCCACCGGGGTTTCTTCCATCACGGGTGCAGGCGATTCTTCTTCGATCGGGGCAGGTGTTTCCTGTTGATTGTTTCCGCTACCCACATCAGAAAAACCCAGGTCAACCTCAACACCTTCTTCCCCGGGCAGTGGCAGCGGAGTCGAGAAACCTACAAAGAACAACAGGATTAGTGCCACCAGATGCAGGATCACGGTTCCCAGAATGCCTTTTATTTTGTCGTTACTCAAGGCCATTACTTACGGGGTTTGGTTGCCAGAATAATTTTATGTTTTGAATCATACAGGCGATTCACTTCATTTACTGCATCAATTACGTCAACAAGGGCCTGTATTTCCACCGTTTTTTCTGCTCTCACTACAACCGAACTTTCCAGTTGATTACTCAGAATCCGTGACAGTCCTTCAACCATCGTATTTTTATTCACCGGCACGCCATCCACGTAATAGGTGAGGTCGCTATCGATATAAACGGTTACGCTGGCCGGTTTTGCCAGTGTTTTACTGTTGCTCGAGGGAAGTAGTAATTTTACTGCGTTGGGGCTTACCAGGGTAGAAGTAAGCATAAAGAAAATCAACAGCAAAAAAACCAAATCCGACATGGAGGACATGTTGAATTCGATTCGTTTTTTATTTCTAACGCGTAAAGCCATATTTGTTTTTTTTAGGATGCAGGTTCATACAAAACATCCATAAATTCAGTCGCTCTTGCTTCGAGAATAAAGACCATTTTTTCGATTCGTGCGACCAGGATATTATAGAGAATATATCCGATAATGCCCACGATCAGGCCGCCAATGGTGGTAACCATGGCCTGATAAATTCCGGAAGAAAGGAGTCCGATATCGATATTATTTCCGGCCATCGACATATCGTAAAATGCTTTTACCATTCCGATTACAGTCCCCAGAAATCCAATCATGGGGCTGACACTGGCGACCGTGGCGAGTGTGCCCACATTTTTTTCCAGACGGGCAACCTCCAAGTTCCCTACATTTTCGATGGCCGCATTGATGTCGGTGAGTGGTTTTCCTAACCGCGAAAGTCCTTTTTGTATCATCCGGGCAATGGGGGTATTGGTGTTTTTACATAAATCCATTGCCGCTTCAAGCCTTCCGTTGTGCATATAGTCGCGGATGTTATTCATAAAGTTCTTATCCTCTTTTGAGGCCCGTTTGATCATCAGGTAGCGTTCGATAAAAATATACACCGCCAGCAGCGACATAATCCCCAGGATGGCCATAATCCAGCCCCCTTTCTGTGTAAGCTCCCATACGGAGACTGTTATTTCACCTGCTTCTTCCGTAAGTGCCATCTCGCCAGCTGCCTGTGCTAAGGTTTCTGCTCCCTGATTAAAAAGTAAAAAAATGTTCGTAAGCATATTTGTTTAATTACGTGAATTTTTGCTTCTAAGAGGGAAATATGATCCTAGTACTTTGATCATCAATATAATAGGATAATATATCCCGGTTATTTTCCTTACAAGGCTAAGGTACTGCGGTTTTTAGAATGGATTCGTGAACGTTCCTTTTTTTTTCTAACATCCGCATGTTAATATAAACTATGTTTTTTTGTTTTTAGTATGTGGAGGTAAAAACAGGGCACCACTGATGCTGTCGCTTTGGGCGCCGGTTACCTCTGCATAAGTATTTACGGTTTCGTTAACCCTGAGTACTGCCAGCAAAGCGAATATAAGTGCCTCTTTAAAATGGATAATATCGTTGTCGGGAATCGTGAGTGTTTTTGTTGTTTTTTGTTGAATTTCCCTGACAAGGAATTTATTATATGCTCCCCCACCGCTTACCAGTACTGTTGTTCCTGGTGCCTGATTGATCTGTCTTGCGATTTGAATGGCCACATGTTGTGTAAAGGTGGCAAGGATGTCGGATGGGGTATGCCCGCTGTTACTGATAAGTGGTAGCACGTTGTGTTCCACCCATTCTCTAGCCAGTGATTTTGGGAAAGGGCGTTTAAAGAATGGCAGGGCATTGAGATTTTCGAGTAAGGGTAAAATCAGTTTGCCGTTTTTCGCGATGTTACCCCGGTCATCATAAGGGAATCCCAGTTGGTGAGCCAACGAATTCAGGATAAAATTGCAGGGGGCAATATCTCCGGCTATGCGCTTTCCGTTCTCTTCGAATGAGAGGTTGGCAAATCCACCCAGGTTAAGGCATTGGGCGTACTGGTTGAAAAGCAGCTTGTCGCCGGCCGGAACTAACGGTGCTCCTTCTCCGCCCAGCGCAACATCGGTGGTTCTGAAATCATTTACCGTTGATATACCGGTTATTGCAGCAATCGACGCTCCGTGTCCGATCTGGCAGGTGATTCCTTCTAACGGTGTATGGAAGATGGTATGTCCGTGCGAGCCAATCACCCTGGGTTGTTCGGGTGCTGCTGCAAGGAATTCGTGCAATTGTTGTCCAATAAATGCGCCGAATGCCCGGTCGGTTTCTACAAACGTGCGTGCATCCTGTAAGTGAAGGGTTGCCAGCCGTTGCCTCCATGTATTGGAGTAGGGTTCGGTTTTGGCTTTCAGCAGTTGGAAATTCCAGTTTTCGTTCCTTGGGCAAAACCGGCACAATACCATATCAAGACCGTCGAGCGAGGTTCCCGACATTACTCCGGCCGCTACATAGCAGTTTTGGTTTTTTGTTGCCATTATAAATAAGGGATAGTGGTTTCCAGATGGATGCCTCTGGATCCTTTAATAAGAATGGTGTATCCGGAAAGTAAGTTTTCCTTTAGATACCGGATACAAGCG
Source organism: Bacteroidia bacterium (assembly GCA_009930445.1). GTDB lineage: Bacteria > Bacteroidota > Bacteroidia > Bacteroidales > BM520 > BM520. The sequence continues at coordinate 5,576 of RZYD01000164.1, forward strand.
TCTGTATTG